>NZ_JNJM01000015.1:0-124644 GCF_000701645.1 Oribacterium sp. FC2011 | reverse complement strand
AAAGAAAAGATCAGGACGAACGTACGATAGGAGAAATCTTCTATGTACTGCTACAGGAAATGGAAGACATTACATTCCAACATTCTCTTTTCATACTCGTAGAGGCTATGACTGCAAGTATAAAGAACATACTTCATATCACAGACGAACAGGTTGAAGAAATCTATAAGGATTTCTTTTTCAGATTGCCTGAATATATGCAGGATGCTCTGACAAGTGATTACAAAGTGGCGTAATTGTATTTTTATAGTCTAGAATATAGAGTTTTCAAGGTACGATGTCCACTATTTATGTGGGAAGTTTAAGTAAATAATATGATTCCTGTGCCGAATGAGAAATTTCATCTTGTTGATGTTAATGGGACCAAGGATCCGCATTATAGGTTCTTATTGCAGGCTGAAAGCAGAGAAATCAACAGGCAAAGAAATAGAATATTGAAAAATGCAGATATTGTATATAAGCATAAGCTGAGAAATGGTGATAATACACCATTAGCTAAAAGGACTAATGACTTTAGCAAGCTTGAAAAGGCTTGTATTTCATATTGTAATTAATATAATTCCGCATTCCTGTCGTCACCGAGATCCCTGGGTTGCTTCCGGTAAGAAACAGGTAATAAGCAAAAACTTCTGAAAATGGCGGAATTTCAAGCTTTTCACCATGCCCACAGTTCTCAAAGAGATAATCTTCGAAGAATCGAAAAGAATTCAAAAACCCCGGAAACCGATGTGTTTCCGGGGTTTTTCGTTGTGCTCTGGAGCCATGTACAAAATAATGCAACCCGAATCTGCTTTACTATTCATAACCCGTTAGAAAATTGTTATGATAGGAGCAGTAAAAAATGAGGTTTCGCAAGATGACAACAGTTAATAATCTATTCAATCAATTGCCTAACGGCTTCTTCAATCTGCTGGCCAGCAACAGTAACAATCAAATCTATGCAGACTGCCTGGAGCTTATCTTCCGTGAATACGAACGTGAAGTTTCCTATCGTATACCCAGAGACCGGATCCGTGATGCCATAGCGATATATATTGCGGAGAATCATATCAAAGCGTTGGATGAGGTAAATGACCAGTCTCCCAACGACATCGCGAGCCGAATCATCTACAAGTTCCTGGATTCAAACATAGGATGGCTGGAAGAAGAAATAGATGATGTAACCTATGAACGTCAGATAATCATGACCGAACAGGGCGTCCTGCTTGCTGAATTCCTGATGAACCTGAAACGCCCGGAAAAGGCCGAGTTTGCAAGTTATATCTTTGATATCTATAACACTCTCAACAATAAGGAACAGTGGCAGGACAACCCCTATGCCTTTGCATTGAAATCAGTATACAGAAATGCCAAAGCCCTGGCGAAATCTTTAAAACGGCTTTCTACTTATATGAAGAAATACATCGAGCAGATGGTTCACGAGGAGACATTGGAAAGCCTGACAAACAATCTTCTGGAATATTCCACCGGAAATTTCATACACGAGTATGCCCGTCTCACAAAGCAGTCAAACATCCATCTCTACAGGCAGAGCATCAACAAGAAGCTGCGGCAGTTAAGAACCAACAAAGAGTTGTTCGAGCTGCTTGTCATCGGATGCTTTGACGAAGAAGAACTGGCTAATGAATCAGAAGCGGAAGAATTTGTCATTGACCTCATAGATAACACAAACCGTTTCCTTAATCAGGATTATGACGAGATCCTGAGAGACATCAAAAACAAGATAACCCTTTACCTTGACATAGCCATAGGACGTGCCAGGTTCATACAGAATAAAGAAGCAGACGCCCGTGGAAAAGTTGAGCAGGTTCTGAAATATATCGCAACGGAGATGGAATCCCTGGGAATGAAGGAGGAAATCCCCGAAGAGATGACTTCATTATTTGCCATGGATTCCCAGGAATTCATGGATCTTCAGTCCCTCAGATACCCTAGAAAAGCCCAGCCCATTCGAAAAGCTACAGTTGATCTGTATGAGGAAATGACAGAAGAGGACAGGGAAAGAGCCCGTATGCTGCAGGAGCACGAAGCTTACAACCCTTACGCAAGAGAGCTTATGAAGCAGTACATCGAGCAGCAGCTTCAGGGGCGCACAACTATGACAAGTGAGGAACTTCCCCTCAGCAGCAGGAGAGACGTTCTGGCAGCAGTTTCGGCAGCGGCCTATGGCGATCAGAATGGCTATGACATTATCATGGATCAGGAACCGGAGTATGAAGACAAGGGAGAATTTGTTCTCAGGAAGTTCACAATAAAGAAAAGGGCTAATGTTTAGGCCGGTCAGATCGACATCCGTATGTCAGTGATGAGCGGCGTAAGAACATGTGCCTATAGATGATAAATAATGAAATGAGTTAATTAGCTTTGTATTCGTATGTCAGTGTTAAATGGCGAAAAACAAATGCTAGTGAGA
This sequence comes from Oribacterium sp. FC2011, assembly GCF_000701645.1. Classification (NCBI taxonomy): domain Bacteria; kingdom Bacillati; phylum Bacillota; class Clostridia; order Lachnospirales; family Lachnospiraceae; genus Oribacterium; species Oribacterium sp. FC2011. The sequence continues at coordinate 122,231 of NZ_JNJM01000015.1, read as the reverse complement.
GAGAAGGGGATCTGCAATGGAAATGCATGAATATTGGGATGAGTTTACCGGCGGTGAGAAGGATCAGTTTCAAAGAGCTGCCAGAAGACTTCTGAGGACAACCTTTATCGTCCGAGACAAGGACGAAGACAGCAAAAAGCTCTACTATTTCGTATCCAACCAAAGAGAGGCTCTAAGCCTGTACCTCGGCTACATCGGTTTCGACCTCATAGTAGACAGAGAAAACGGCGTGATAATGCTTAGAAACCTGGACGAAGGCGGCGAGTTTGGGCGCGTCGGCTCCAACAGGTTAATGCTTAGAAAGGTAGACAGTCTCCTCCTCTGTGCCATCTGGACCATATATGATGACAAGATCCATTCCGGCACCATGTCGCGAAAGATATTCATTTCGGTAATGGACCTAAACTTCACTCTGGAGAAATTCGGAGTAAAGGATATCATCGATAAAACAACCATGAGCGAGAGCCTCAAGCTGTTTAAGAAATACAATCTCCTTGATGTGGTGGGAAAAGTCGGAGACCCGGACTGCCGTATCGCACTGTTCCCGTCGCTTCTTTACTGCATGAACGATGACGAGTTTGAGACATTTTTGAAGAATGCAACAGACCGGATGCTTCAAAGGAAATCCGGATTCAATGCTGACGACGATGAAGAGGATATAGATGATATGGCCTAGAGTTTTAGAAATTATTTGAATTTCTGAGAAACTGAATAGGAATATGTTATACAAAGTTGCAGCGGTTTTTGATTAAAAACCGGCACGAATCATCATGCTCTATGGAAATTAGTTTCGCAGTGGGTGATGTTAACAAGGAGACATTGTGATGGAAGAACAGACAACATTAAACAGAAAAACCGCCTCCAGGCTTTTACTTATAAACTGGTCAAGATTTCAGAGGGAGATCATCAGACTTGAGGGATCAACTCTCATTACCGGTATCAACGGGTCCGGTAAATCCACCATACTGGATGCCATGACATTTCTCCTGACCGGCAATACCAAGTTCAATACAGCAGCAAAGGATCGTGACAGAAGTGTCCTTGCCTACGTTCGCGGGGATACCAGGAGCAATGGGGACAGCCGGTATCTTCGTGGAAAAGATAAAGCAGTTATAAGCTACATCGTTATGGAGTTCTGGTCACCTGTAGACGAACAGTATCAGCTTTGCGGGGTGGTCATGGAATCCCCCAACTGCACAGAATGTAAGGTACAGAACTGGTTTGTAATAAGAGATGCCCGTCTTGAAGACGCGAATTTCTGTGAAATCAAAGACGGAAATCTTTATGTAACACCGAAAAATGAACTTCACGTCCATGGAAAACTGATTAAGGCCTCCGAGTTTAAAAGAAAAGAAGAAGGAACAAGCCAGCTGCTCCGAACCCTGGGACTCCGCTCCGATGTACATACCTACAGGCAGAAGATCATGAAAATGATGGCATTTAACCCGGAGAATAACATTGACAAGTTCATCCAGGACTGCGTTTTCGACGCCGGAAACATTCAGTCACTTGCAAATCTCAAGGAGCAGAGACAGAAATTCGAAGAAATAAAAGCCCTTTATGAACGTTTGAGTCAGGGTAAAAAGAAGCTGGAAGAGCTTGAACGGGTAGTGCAGGAATATGAAGAGAAGCTTCGCAGGTACAATGTCCGAAGGATGATGTTCAGATACCAGGATACTGTGGCCATAAGGGAGCAGCAGGAGGAGAGTATCCGGAGGGCCGAATTTTTAAGGAAGCAGCTGAAGGACCTGGAAGCCAAATACGAAATCGCCCTCCGTGATTACAATGCTGCCAACGAGCGTCTCACAATCTGCAGAAGTAATCAGGATTTCCAGAACATGCAGTCACAGCTAAGCGGCCTGGAGCACCAGATTGAGAATATGAGCCGGGATCTCAGTGATCTTGAAAAGGATATAGCAACTCTCACTAAACTTGAGGAGCAGATCGGGGCACTGCTTAACTGGGCGCTGCCGGATCTAAATGAGGACGACAGAAGGGTGGGGACAGCATTTTCCAACCCTGAGATTGCAGCGGACCGGAAGTTATCAGCATTTTTCTCTCTTAAAACTCAGCTTACTCAGGAAAAGGAGAAGATATCTGCGGATCTTGTCCACATTGGTGACGCGGTTAAGGAGCTTCAGGACGAGAAGATAGAGGTTGCGAAAACCATTCGTCAGCTCGAAAACAATGTAATGACCTATCCAAAGGAAGCAGAGGCGGCCAAAGCAGAAATTAAGAAAGCATTTGCAGAAGACGGAATCGATACGGATGTCCGTTTCCTTGCCGAGCTTGTATCCGAAGTGAAGGAGCCCAAATGGCGGAGAGCCATAGAAACCTTCCTGGGCAGAAAACGTTTTTTCATCATAGTGGACGGGAAATACTGTCACCGCGCCATGGAGGTTCTCCACAGTTCCAGAAACTACTCTGCCACAGTTGTGATCACTGACAAGCTTCCGGATACGGAGGCTCAGGAAGGCTCCGCCGCCGGCATTCTTACTGTGCCTAATGTTTACGCCAGAAGGTATGTGAACTACCTTTTAAACGGAATACACCTCTGCAAAGATCTTGAGGAGCTTCATGATTTCCCCAAAGGCGGTCTCATGGAGGACGGCGGTCTCGCAAAGAGCTATGCATTTTCCAACATGGATATCCGGAAAACGAAGATATATTTCGGACAGGACGCCATAAAACTACAGTTAAAGGAAGCGAAGAAACAGGAGGAACAGCTCCGGGAAGAGCTTGCGCATAAGGAAGAGGAGCTTAAAGTCCTGAGGGAGCATAAGGACGAACTGGAAAAGCTTGATCTCAACGAAGACCACTATAAGATGAATGCACCTTTGCTCCATGCTGAACAGTCCGAGAAGAAGCGTGAGCTTGAGAAGTCCCTCAGCGACCTTAAGAACAATCCTGACTTCGTGGCGATCCTTCAGGAGCAGGAGGCCGCTCAGGCTGCGGTAAAAACAGCAGACAGCATCAGACAAAAGGCGGAGCAGGACATCATTGTCAATAAAAATGAAACTGCACACGAGGAAAAGAATCAGTTCGAGCTTTCAGGTAAGCTGAAGGTGGCTGAAAACCAGTATCTTGAGCTGGAGCGTGAACATTTCGAGCTGAAAAAGGAAATGCTGTCCGAGTATGAAAAGCTCAGAGAAAGAAACGGCCGCTCCATCGTGGTGACAGAAAAGCGCCTTAACGAGCTTAGAAACGAAGTTGAGAATACCCTGGTTAAAAACATGGAGGACATCCAGATAGCCTATTGCCGTATCGCCGGTGGAGACATGAACAGAAGAGGTCCCGCATTTATCGTGTATTATCGTGGGCTTTACCAGGATCTTGCCAATGTTCAGATCGAAAGAGCTTCGGAAAGCCTTCAGGAACAGGCAGGCAAGCTGGAAAGCGCCTTCATGAATGACTTCGTGGCGGAGATCAGGGAAAAGATTACAGCCGCAAGAGAGGAAATGGACAACATTAACCGGGAACTCAGGAAGATACCTTTCGGAAACGATACTTATAAATTTATTATGGAAGAAAAGCCCGACAGACAGGTATTCTTCCGCATCTCCAATAAGCTCAATGCCTACATGGATAATCCTGAGGTTTATATGAACTCTCTCCGTAACGATGAGGAAATGGAACGTGACATTAAAGAGTTTATGGATCTGATCCTTGACAGTGAAGATGAGTCTGAGTACACGGATTACAGAAATTACTTCACCTACGATATGGAGATAACCAGCCGTCAGGGCAAGGAGGAAATGCAGGCAGAACTGTCAAAGAAGCAGGGTTCCGCCAGCAACGGAGAAAAGCAGACACCCTACTTTATCATTCTGGCGGCGTCACTCCTCCAGTGTTATCCCAAGGACAAATGCTGTATGCGCCTCGGCTTTATTGATGAGGCATTCTCAGCATTGTCAAAGGAACGAATCGAGAAAATGGTGCAGTATTTCGAGGAAAACAACTTCCAGATAATTTACGCAGCACCGCCTGAGAAGATCGCAAGCATTGGCTCATATATACATTCTACAGTGAGTCTCGTGGAGTCGGGACGGTATACACATGTGGTTGAGGGGCTTGTGAAGGTGTCGTGAGAAATGGCACTTAAATCTTATTCCGCGGTGAGCCTTGTGGAGTCGGGTAGATATACACATGTGGCTGAGGGACTAGTGAAGGTGTCGTGAGAAATGGCACTTAAATCTTATTCCGCGGTGAGTCTTGTGGAGTCGGGACGGTATACACATGTGGTCGAGGGACTGTGAAGGTGTCGTGAGAATTGGATTTTAAATCTATTCCGCGGTGAGTCTTGTGGAGTCAGGATGGTATACCCACGTGTTTGAATGACTTGCAGAGGTATCTAGATGCAGAAAAAAGAAATAACGAAGTATCAGAGGAGGGTGCTGAGCCTTCTTCTGAACAAATATGAAAGAAGTAAAACCTATTCGGGGGAAAATAAAGTCAATCAGTCCTTTTCTATCCGCCCCGATGCTGTCTTCCGCGAGTACTACAGCGACTTTGCTGACCCCGGGGAACTCAGGAACTTTCATCAGGAAATGGAAGAGCTGGAACATTTTCTGCCGGCAGGTGTGGGGAAACCTGAAGATTTTTCTGAAGCAGACGGAAATAAGCCTGAAGCCATTCTGCCGGCAGGTGTGGGGAAATCTGAAGATTTTTCTGAGGCAGACGGAAATAAACCGGAAGCCATTCTGCCGGCAAATGTGGGGAAGCCTGAAGATTTTTCTGAGGCAGACGGAAATGAGCCTGAAGACGTTCTGTCAGCAAATGTGGAGAAAGCTAGACATTTTTCGTCATCAAATGGGGTGGAGCTTGTAACTCTTTCCTGGAAGAATGGGGAGATACAATCTATTAGAGCAAATGCAGAAACAATACCTTTTTACTATGGGATCCTCGGGAGCGAAAGTAAAAATCAATTAAGGGAGACAGAAAAGGGATTCTACAGAAGCTGGCTTGGTAGACATCCGGTGATCGACCTCTTCGTGAAGGAGCAGCTTGAACGCCTGGAATTCGGAAAAAAAGCATCCTTAGATGGCCGAAGCTCCATCGAACGGGAGGCGGCGGAAGCAGTACTTAAGTTGGTAGAAGCTGTAATTACCAATAAGAAGGATATCCTGGAGCGGGAACTATCTATCATGGTGCTTTCTGACAGCAAGACATTTGAAAAGCAATACCGCACCCGTGTGTGCAGGTTTTTGACTCGATATGACAAAAGATGGGAGAATGAAAGCTGGGATGAGATAGAGGACGAACGGGAGAAACAGCAAATAATCCTTGAAGAATATCAGGTGTTTGCAAATCCCTCCTATGTTTATCTGAAGGGCGATGGAGATCTGTGGTTTGAAGGCTCCGGAGAAAAGATGCATTTAAGCTGTGAGCATCCTCAGGGGCTTTCGGAAACTCCGCGATTTGATGAATCCGGCGAGAAACTACATTTGAGTTGTAAGCATCCTCTGGCCCTTTCATCGGAAACCCTGCGAAAGCTGAAAAGGATTAAAATCTATGGTGAAAAGATTATAACTGTTGAAAATCTCACATCCTTCAACAGATTGCCCGCGAGAAATGATAGTTTCTATATTTATCTAAGTGGATATCATAATACGGTAAAACAGAAGCTTTTACAGAAGATATACAAAGATCAGGAAGATGAGAGGTATAAGAATTCTCAGAAGATAAACAATGATCAGGAAGCCGAGAAGCAACTGCATAAAAAATATGCGGAACGAGAAACGGAGAAGCAACCTCAGAAAATATATCAGGATCACGAATGCGAAAAGCAGTGGCTCCATTTCGGAGATATCGATCCCGACGGCTTTTATATTCTCGAAAGCCTGCGTAGAGGAACCGGCATAGACATTAGCCCACTTTGGATGGGAATTGATGAACTAAAAACCTATGCTGATTACGGAAAGCACCTTGAAGAAAACGACAGGACAAAGGCGAAAAATCTCTTGTCCTATGGCAAATACACAGATGTTATAAGCTATATGTTGGAAAACAACCTGAAATTGGAACAGGAGATCATCAGCTGGATGAGCCAGTTCCAACCTGTGCCACACATTTCATGAGCCACATTTGCGCCATTATCTACATTTTATTAAAAGGAAGCAAAAAAGTCACATAGGTACTTTTTTGCTTCCTTGCTATTGATCGCAAATTATTCATTATCAGCGTAATTATTAAAAAGTTATATTTTCTAAGAGTACATCTTCATTAGAAGCATTATTTATAAACATTGTCATATATATAGGCATATAGGTGATTTTATCTTCGCTAGAGATATTACAGTCCGCAAGAACAAACGCTTCATTCATTTCATATTGTTCATTTGCTAAACAATTATTAAGGGCAGAGTGAATGGTATAATCCTTGCCACTCTTTATTTCCAGCGGAAAGCTTCCACCTAAATACTCTATTACAAAGTCCAGCTCACCAAGTCTGTTTGAATTATAATAATATAAATCAAATCCTTTACTTTTTAATTCCTGAGCAACCGCGTTTTCAAATATTCCTCCACCATTTAAGTGGGGATCATTTGAAATGATTCTTCGTTTTGTATCCATCCCATACAATGATGTAAGCATTCCAACATCGGACAAATACAGCTTAAACAAACTCTGTTTAATATTTGCCTTCAAAGGAACTCTTGGTTCTGTCGCGTTATAAACAGAATGTGCAACTCCTGAGTTATTCAGCCATAAAAAGGAGTCTTCAATACGATCAAATCGAAGTCCTTTTTTTACGTCTGTCACAACATATCTTCTGTTTTGTTTTAGCAACTCTGCCGGAATCTTTTCATAGAGGTTTATAAGCTGAAGTTTTTTATCTTCGGATTCATAACGTGTAAAATCCAATTTGTATAAATTTATGATATCATTGTGAATTCGTATTATATCATTCAGGTTGCGCGTTTCAGCAAATGTACTTACTGCATCAGGCATCCCTCCGACCACAAGATATTGTCGAAACAGAGACATTAACTTTGAATGTACTGTATCCATTATGGGCATTCTTTTAAAAAAAGATTCCCTAAGATGTTCCATAATGTTTTGTGTAATGTTTGTTACCTGCAGGAATTCTTCAAAATCCAACGGGAACATATCAATAGTTGTCATATATCCCACAGGAGCAGATTCCAGATTTGTAAGCTCTACACCTAAAAGAGAACCACTCAATATATATCTAAAGCTGCCTTCATCGACCAGAAACTTTATTCGTGTAACAAGTTCTTTGCATTTTTGAACCTCATCGATGAATATTACAGTTTCTTTCTTAACTAAAGGCATATCTTTAATTGCAGATAATCCTAATATAAAGTCATCAATATCAGTAGTCTTCATGATCACATCGATTGCTTCCGGAGACTCTATCAGGTTAACTTCATAGTACTTATTTCCAAGCTCTTTCAGAACATTTCTGACAACATATGTTTTGCCTACCTGACGGGCACCTTTTATCAGCAGTGCCTTATTATTTGATTTATACCATTTTTTGATATCTTCACTTACTTTTCTTCTTAATTCCATGGTTTTTACTCCTTGTATAAAATATGATAAAGTAGTGGTGACAAAAATACAATGTAAAAAAACAAAGATATGACAAAAATACAATGCAAAAATGCAAAAAATGACAAAAAAACAAAGTCTTTAGCGAAGTTTTTGACAAAAATAAAACCAATTCGTATTTTAGCCAGTAAACCGGTGCAAAAATCAAGGACAATTTTTAGCCAGTTTTTGCCCTTGATGGAATTGAAATTGACAGCGATGGAATAAAAATAGACAGCAATGGAATAAATTCAGACAGTCCGGACTTAAAGTAGACACTTCCAGATTAGTAACAGTTCAGCCAGGATGCCTTATTTTTGCAGTGAACAAGGCATTACATTGACCCATATTCCGGTTACCAGCATTTGAGTCATCCTGAATGGCAGCTTATAATGACTTAATTTCAGGTAATCAGGATTTGGGTCATCCTGAATGGCAGCTTATAATGACTTAATTTCAGGTAATCAGGATTTGGGTCATCCTGAATGGCAGGTTACATTGACTCAATTTCAGGTAATCAGGATTTGGGTCATTCTGAATGGCAGGTTACATTGACTCAATTTCAGGTAATCAGGATTTGGGTCATCCTGAATGGCGGGTTACATTGACTTATATTCTGAATTCTGAGTTTTAAGGTCAATCAGTGGTTCCAATAACTCCGGATGGTGGGGAAAAGAGTCGACCACGGTCTTCGCGAACCATTGCCGGCTGAACTGTTACCCAGATTATGAAAATTAACTGAATTTTAATTAAAGTTCATTGACCGGGAACGGTCCAAGTGTTAGGGTTGTGCGATGTGAAAACACTAGCTGCTTATTTATAAGAAGACTATTTCAAAATATAAGTACTTTAGTTGTAGGTTGAGAGCTCTATTTTTGAGGAAATTAAATGGAATATTTAAACTACGCGCAGCACTATTTTGATAAGGACATGGCCATATCCTTCTTCCTTGTATCCCTGGCCGGACTTGTCATTGTTATGGGGATAATATTTATGACGGCCAGAATCTGGCAGGAAATAGACCCGGAGGAGATACCGGAAGAAGATCAGGAAGAATTAGATGACCCTGATGAAATTTCTGAAGGAAATCTTCGACGGGTTTCACGCCATGTATCTGAAAGAAATACAATTGGTGATGATTTGGAATCAGATGAGGATGACATTTATGATGACTCAGATGATTTCTACGACGAGGAAGATTCAGAAGTTAAAACAAATCGCAGAAACCTGGCCTGCATAAACCGAAGCATCTCCAGGGTTTCCGAATCTGATATTGGTATGGAAGATGGCGAAGAAAGACATAGAGAAACCATCGGAAGAAGAGTTGGAAGAACTAATGAAAGAATTCGGGATTTAAACATTGACGATAGTCAGAGTCTGAATAGAGGCCGAAGCGAAAGAGACGGTGTAAGCTCAGGCAGAAGCCGAAATATGGATCAGGGTGGCCGGAGCGTCAGCAGAAGTAGAGGCCGAAACATTAGCCGAAGCCGAGGTATGAATCAAAGCCGCAGATTACCCCGCCGCAGAACCCCGGACTTCAGGTATCGCCGCCCGCTGGAATTCATCGAATCCTTCTACGAGCTGGTATTCGCCAGCACATCGATCCTGCTGCTCCTGTCGCTGTACTACATCATCGGCGACCGCATAAACGTGGACAGCATTAACGCCATGTGGAACGACTACAAGGACTGGCTGCTCCTACTTTTCCTGCTTCTGTCAATGCTTCTGAATCGAATCCTTGACCGGATCCTAGTGCCCATGCGCCATATCGATGCCAAGCAGAGAGCCTCCATGAGACTCGTAAGCTCCATCTACGTGGTGTTTATCCTTCTATATATAAGGTTCATTTACGAAAGCTACAACTACGAAAGCCTCATCATATACTTCGTAATGCTGGTAGTTGGCCGTCTTTTCTACTTCGATGTCACCTGGGAAGGCTTCAAAAGTGACATCACAGGTATTGTAAAAAACTTCCCCTTCGTTATACTAATGGGAGCGTATACAGCCGGAGTTACCTGGTATGGATTCCATTCGGGCTTCCTGCTTAAGGCCAATGGCGTCCTGGTCAGCACCCTCATTGCCCATCTGTTCATGGATGTGTGTATCGTGCTATTTGATAAATCGAGGATATGGAAGCTGTTTCTTCGGTAAGTATAGAACATAAAATTTGTCTGAATGGATTACCCCCCCGCTTTTTTAATGTTCTTGGCAAATAATTCAATAACACAAGAAAGCCGATTAGATCGGCATCTGTACGTCAAAAAATATAATTAAAAATCGTTAATATAAGAGTAAGGGAAACGATTATGGAATTGACTTTAACAACCTATCTGATTTGCTGCCCGCTTCTATTTATTGCGGGATTTGTGGATTCCATCGGTGGAGGCGGCGGACTTATATCCCTCCCGGCCTACCTTTTGGCGGGACTCCCGGCACACATGGCCATAGCCACTAACAAGCTGTCCAGCACCTGCGGAACCACAGTCGCCACCGCGAGATTTATTAAGCAGGGCCTCATCAACTGGAAAATCGCAGTGCCCTCCATAGTGGCAGCAATCATTGGCTCATCAATGGGCGCAAGACTTAGTCTCCATATACCCGAGAAGGTACTGGTTACCGTGCTCATGTTTGTGCTGCCGGTGACAGCCTTCATCGTTATTAACAAAAATCTCTTCAAAGATAACGGAGACACTGAAGCAGTTCCGGACAGACGAACCTACATCACCGCCGTTGCGGCAGCCCTTATCATCGGCTTCTATGACGGACTTTATGGCCCCGGAACAGGAACCTTCCTCATAATTGCATTCACAGTATTTGCTAAACTCGGCGTAAAGAGTGCTAACGGCCAGACCAAAGCCATTAACCTCACCACCAACATCACCTCCCTCGTCATATTTATAATGAGTGGCAACACCCTCTTCGCCCTCGGCATCCCCTGCGCTCTCTGCAACATGCTCGGCAACTACATCGGCGCCGGCCTCATGATGAAAAACGGCATCAGACTCGTCCGTCCGTCCATCATGATTGTACTGATGCTGCTTGCTGTAAAAATCGGCGTAGAGCATATTGTATGATGCAAATCCAACTAGAAATTCATCAGAAAACATTCTATAAATTTTAAATCTCAAAAAGGAACTCAAATCATTTGAGTTCCTTTTTGAGTTAATACAAAATATTTGAGTTATTTTTTTGAATTGTACCCCTTGTCAAGGACACAAAAGATTTTAGTTGCCCCAATTTTTGGACAACTATAATTAGAAATGACCTCAAACCCAGTATTGCTCTTTTTGAGTCATCTACCACTAGGTAGCGGATTGACCTCATATCATGAAATATTCCTTTTGGGTCATCCGATGAGTGCTGTAGACATGACCTCAAGCTTAGTATTGCTCTATTTGGGTCATCTACCACAAGGTGCCTGATTGACTTAATTTCAAGGAATCTTCCTTTTGGGTCATCCGATGGCCGCTGTAAACGTGACCTAAAACCCAATATTGCTCTTTTTGGGTCATCTACCACAAGGTGCCTGATTGACTTAACTTCAAGGAATCTTCCTTTTGGGTCATCCGATGAGTGCTGCAGACATGACCTCAAATCCGAAATTATTCTAATTGAGTCACCCGTTGTAAGGCGATTGAATACAAAATATTTGAGTTCGTATATTAAGATAACGATTAGAAACTAAAAATTTATGGCTTAACTTAAATTAATAAGAATAAGGATAAAAAGGGAGATCACCCAATTACAGATCCTTTGCATTATTTTATGTATAAATTTTAAGGTTGCGCCACAGAGGCCCCATATCTTAAAATGGAATGAATGAATTACATCGGAAAATAAAGCTGCCCGAAAAGCAGCAGAATGGAGAACAAAATGAGGATAAAACTAGCGAAGTACATATCTGAAACACTTGTAAAAAACGGTATCACCCAAAACTTCTCTGTTACAGGCGGCGGCGCCATGCACCTTAATGATGCTTTCGGACACCAGAAAGGCATGCACACACTCTACCAGCATCATGAGCAGGCCTGCGCCATGGCAGCAGAAGCCTATGCCCGTATATATAACCGCCCGGCTCTTCTCTGCGTGACCTCAGGCCCCGGCGGAACCAATGCCATCACCGGCGTTCTGGGCGCATGGCTCGACTCCATCCCCATGATCGTGGTTTCCGGTCAGGTCCGTTATGACAATACCGCCCGCTGGGCACATGAACAGAACGGTACCCGCCTTAGGGCTATGGGTGATCAGGAATTTGAGATTACCAAGTCCATCACCTGCATGACAAAGTATGCCGAGATGCTCAGCGACCCCATGAGAGTCCGCTACGCAGTAGAAAAATGCATCTATCTCTCACAGACAGGCCGCCCCGGACCGGTATGGCTGGATATCCCTGTTGACGTTCAGGGCACCTTCATCGAGACAGACGACCTCGTGGGTTTCGATCCCGAGGATTACGAGGCAGGCGGCGACGGATGGCGTAAATCCGAAATTCTGGATAAAAGTTCAGCGCTATCTCAAAGTAAAGTACAGGATGGCGAAGCGGTACTTGACAATAACCCTCACCTCCGCTTCGAAGACGGAAACACCGCAGACCGCGAGAAGCCGGTACCTTCACTTGACCCGACTATCCCGAAGAAGATCCTGGAGAAGGTGGCAGCATCAAAGCGCCCTATCTTCTATACAGGAAACGGAATCCGCATCGCCGGAGCAGAAACCCTCTTCCTTGAGGTTGCTCACAGACTCAACATCCCTATAGTAGTCGGTTGGAATGCCCCCGACATCATCCCCACAGAGGATCCGCTTTACGTTGGACGCCCCGGTGGACGAGGCGATCGCCCCGGAAACATCGCAGTACAGAATTCTGACCTGATTCTCAGCATTGGCTCCCGACTCAACATCCGTCAGGTAGGCTACAACTTCACGACCTGGGCAAGAGAAGCCTACGTTATCGTAAACGACATCGACGCAGATGAGCTCAGAAAGCCATCAGTTCACTGCGATCTCCCGGTTCACGCAGATGCAAGAGCGCTCCTCAAGGCTCTGCTCCATGAGCTTGACAAAATGGGCGTCACCAGAGACAACCCTCTTTTCAAGGGCGGCGAAGGCATGAACCGCGAGGATGCCGCAAGCATTTGCCACACAGAAAAAGCAAAGGAAGTTGTTGGCGGTGCTGCCTCCAACCTCACCTGGCTCGAGACCTGCGCCTTCTATAGACAAAACTACCCCACCGTCCTTCCGGAGCACTTCACACCAAACAGCGAAGCTCCCGACAAACAGGACGACCCTGAGAACCGTGCCAATGTCTACGCCGTTGTGGACGTCATTTCCCGCATGGCAGAGCCCGGCCAGGTAACAGTAGTTGGCAACGGCTCCCCCTGTGTAGCCGGCGGCCAGGCCTACATCATTAAAAACGGAACCCGCTTCATCTCACAGGACGGCGTTGCCTCCATGGGATACGGCCTCCCGGCAGCCATCGGCGCAGCAGTAGCTGTCCATTCCGTTAATGCCTCCGGCGACCCATCCTACCATGAAACCGTGGATGAGCGTCTTCAGGCAGAAATACGCGACCCGTACTGGACCGGAAAAGAAGAAACCTACCCGCCATACGAGAAGCATGACATCATCCTTCTCACAGGCGACGGCTCCATCCAGATGAACCTTCAGGAGCTTCAGACCATAATTAGCCACAAGCTTCCTATAAAGATATTCCTCATCAACAACGGCGGCTACCACTCCATCAGACAGACCCAGTCGAACCTGTTCAAAGGAGAGCCCCTTGTAGGAATTGGCGTTGACTCCGGCGTCGAAGGCATTAACGACCTGAGCTTCCCGGATATGGAAAAGCTGGCCCATGCCTACGGCTACCCCTTCATGAGGGTATGGCACAACCAGGACCTGGAATCCGCAGTGCAGAAAACCTTCGACACAGACGGCCCCGTGATCTGCGAGATCATGGTAACCATGTCCCAGCAGTTCCTCCCGAAGTCCGCCGCGAAGAAACTCCCCGACGGCTCCATCGTCAGCCCGCCACTTGAGGACATGGACCCCTATTTGTCTGACGATGAGATGAACAAAGTTATGCTTGTTAAAAGGGTAAATTAGTTTTATTATTCTGTTTACCAATAACCATTTAAATAACCAGGAAATGCAAGGGATGTGTAACTAGGCTTGCCTTATCAGCGTTTCGCAAGAAATGCTGATGCCCCCAGGCGGCGAGGCTGTTTCGGCGTAAGCCGAAATCAAACGAAAATGCCCGCGCGAAGCGCATTTATATGGCATTTTCTCCTTGCCCATTGAAAGAACATCCTGTTCTGAGTGTCCGACCCAGACACACGTCAGTGTGATCGGGGGCGAACACTCGGAACAGGATGTACTTTCAATCTCGTGGGCCGTTGCGCAAGCCTTGCATTTCCGTCTGTTATCAAAGACTAAAGGAACCACACATGAATATAATTTTATTATCCGGCGGCAGCGGAAAGCGCCTCTGGCCCCTTTCCAACGACATCCGCTCCAAACAGTTTATAAAGATCTTCAAAAAATCAGACGGCGAGTACGCCTCCATGGTCCAGCGCATCTACGACCAGATCAAAACCGTAGACCCCGAGGCCAAAGTGACCATCGCCACCAGCAAATCCCAGGTATCCTCCATTCATAACCAGTTGGGCCACGACGTTGGCATCAGTGTGGAGCCATGCCGGAGAGATACATTTGCAGCCATCGCTCTGGCCACCGCCTACCTTCACGACGAAAAGCAGGTGCCGGAAAACGAGGCAGTAGTAGTGTGCCCCGTTGACCCTTACGTTGACTTCTCATACTTCGAGTGCGTGAACAAGCTCTACGAAAAGGCAGAAAAAGGCGACAAGAACCTGGTCCTCATGGGCATTCAGCCCACCTACCCCAGCGACAAGTACGGCTACATTAAGCCCATAAAAGACGAGGAGGGTAATGCTGCCTACGCCTTCACCGAAAAGCCCACCGAGGAAAAGGCGAAGGAATACATCGAGGCCGGCGCCCTCTGGAACGGCGGCGTTTTCGCCTACAAGCTTTCCTACGTTCTCGACAAGGCGAAGGAACTTCTCGGCACCTCAGACTACGCCGAGCTCTTCTCGGACTATGAGAACCTCAGGAAGATTTCATTTGACTACGCAGTCGTTGAGAACGAAAAGAGCATCGAGGTGGTGCGCTACGAAGGCGAGTGGAAGGACGTCGGAACCTGGAACACCCTCACCGAAGTAATGGACGAAAACATTATCGGAAACGGTCAGGTGAACGATCAGTGTGCCAATGTTCACATCATCAACGAACTTGGCATCCCGATCCTCGGCATGGGCCTCAAGGATATGGTGATTTCCGCGAGCCCCGAAGGCATCCTCGTGTCCGACAAGGAGCAGAGCGCTCAGATCAAGCCATACGTGGACGCCATTGACCAGCAGATCATGTTCGCGGACAAGTCCTGGGGAACCTACAGAATCCTTGACGTGGAGGAAAATTCTCTGACCATCAAGGCGACCCTCAAGCCAGGTCATAGGATGAATTATCATTCCCACGAGCACCGCGACGAGATCTGGAACGTCATTCAGGGCACCGGCAAAACCATCGTTGACGGCATGGAGCAGCCTATCAAGCCCGGCGACGTGGTGACCATGGCAGCAGGCACGAAGCACACCGTCATCGCCGGCGACGAAGGTCTGCAGCTCATCGAAGTCCAGCTCGGCAAGGACATCAATGTCGGCGATAAGAAGAAATATGAATTGTAATGGGATATTGGCATTCATCTATGTATGTGCTGAGGCACTAAACGTTGGAATGAAGCCATTTAGATATGCATCTTCCTGTCAGAGATAAACTGCGAAAACATGCATTTACAGAGCCGATTAGATTGACATCCGTGATACGGTACAAACCATGCATTTGTAGATGAGTGGATTAATCTGAATGATATATTCCATCACTATTTATGCCATCGATGTAACTTGGTGGTATGAGGACGATTATGAAAGAAAAAACACCATTTGTTTTGAAGCCGGCCGCACAGGACTACCTTTGGGGCGGCACAAAACTAAATGACGATTTCAATCTAAATATAGACATTAACCCCTTTGCGGAGGCCTGGGTCTGCTCCACGCACCCCGACGGCCCTTCGACCCTCGAGGACGGCAGGCCGCTGACGGAAATCCTTCGTGAGCACCCGGAATATCTCGGCACCCACCCCCTGGAAACCATGGGCGGCAAGCCGGAGCTTCCCATCCTTATAAAGCTCATAGACGCGAAGCAGGACCTGTCCGTGCAGGTTCACCCCGACGATGAGTATGCATTTGCCAATGAAAACGGCTCCTTTGGTAAGACCGAAATGTGGTATGTTCTCGACGCAAAGCCCGGGGCAAAGCTTGTTTACGGCTTCAGCCATGACGTTACGGAGGCCCAGGTCAGAAGAGGCATCGAAACCGGAAAGATAGAAAAACACCTTAACCATGTGAAGATCTTCAAGAACGACCTCTTCTATATAGAATCCGGAACCGTACATGCCATCGGCGCCGGCGCCCTGATAGCGGAGATCCAGGAAAGCAGCAACCTTACCTACAGATTTTATGACTACAACCGCGTGGACAAGGACGGAAACAAGCGACCTCTTCACATTGACAAGGCCCTGAAGGTGGCAAACCTCAAGGCAAGCTCCAAGCCGCGCCAGCCCATGAGAGTTCTGAAGTACGAGAACGGCCGCGCCAGCGAGCTTCTCACCCGCTGCAAATATTTCCAGGTAGAGCGCTGGCTTCTAAACACCGAAGGCCGCCAGATGCCCGGATTCCGCGCAGAAGAGAACAGCTTTCATGCCCTGTTAGTTACCGACGGCTGCGGCGTCCTCTACGGAGATGACTTCAGCATTAACTTCTTCAAAGGCGACTGCATCTTCATCCCCGCCGGCAGCGAAAACATGAAGCTCCACGGCAAAGCACAAATTTTGAATGTCAGTTGTTGAGTTTGTAATTTTTACTTGTCAAACTCGCATAAATGATTATTATTAAGTTCATATGAGCGATTTAAATCCGCGAATAAAGAGGGGATATGACGGATATTGGATTTTGGAGAGGTCCTGTGTGGATATCCGGCATAGGCATTAGTCTCTCGCTTTGCGAAAAATAAGGGGCTAATGTTTAAAAGAGGGGAGTAGCGAATGAGAGTACTCATTACCGGCGTCACCAGTTTTCTGGGCGTTTACACAGCAAAACAGCTTTTGAGCGAAGGTTACGAGGTGATAGGAGCAGTCAGACCTGACAGCAAAAATCAGGATGTACTTGAGGAAAGAGGCATCACCGAAGAACCAAAGTATCAGACAGTTTACATGGATTTTGACCAGCTTCCGGAAGCGGAGCTTGGCGAGGAGCATTTTGAAGAGTTCCTTGAAAGAAACGAAAACGATGAGCCCATCATCGATGCCTGGGTACACTTCGCCTGGGACGGAATCGGATCCGCAGGAAGAGAAAACACAGATATTCAGATACAGAACATTGAAAATGCCAAGAAAGCATACATCATGGCAAAGGTTCTGGGAGCGCAGAAGTTCATCTTCGCAGGATCCCAGGCAGAGTACGGCGACGGCAACCACCGCTCACCAAGACCCATAAGCCCTTACGGAAAGGCAAAACGTGCATTCGGACGTTGGGCAACAGAGCAGAGCCTCCTTTCCCAGATGTATGATGAGAGGCCAATGCAGTTCCTTCACACACGCATTTTCAGCGTTTACGGTGACGGAGACCACAAGACAAGCCTTGTAAACACAGTACTTAAAGGCTCCCTTAAGGGAACACCTGTGGTACTCGGACCCTGTGCACAGAGATGGAATTACCTTGAAGTAAGAGACTGTGCAAGAGCCATAAGCATTCTCCTACAGTCGGATGAGACCCGCACAGACGTTTATGATATTGCAGGCAGTGATTCCAGAATGCTCAAGAAATTCGTTCAGGAAATGAATGAAATCGCCGGCGGCGGAGCAGAACTCGAATTCGGAACCCGCAGCAACAATGCTGAAGGCGCCGCAAACATGTCTCCCGAGATCCTTAAACTCCAGCGTCTCGGCTTCCACCAGGAAATATCCTTCGAAGCAGGCATCGGAGAACTCGTGAAGAAAAAGAGAATGGAACTCGAAGCCGGTTGAAGGGAAGAAGGAGAGGTTAACTGCTCCTTTTGATATTAAATAAAAAAATACCAAGTAAAGGTAAGATTAACCTTGACTTGGTATTTTTTGCGCTTTATTTGTTACTTATGCGACTTTTGAATAGTCTATAACAGAGAAATCTTGTAAAACGGTTTTGGCTGCTGCAACTATTTTTTCCAAACGTTCGGCTACATCATCAGTAAAAGTGATTTCTCCGCATTTTTGACATTCCAAACATGGAACATTACGTACAACGATAATGCCTCCGTTGTATTCTACTGTAAAAGTAGTCGTTGTCTTTATCTTATTGTTGGCAAAACAAGCATTGCACATTATTTTACCTCATTCCTTGTTTTAAAATCTATTTTCCACCAAACTAAATTAGGTCAATATATCGAAATGAAGATTATTCTCTACGTGTATTGTACCCAAAAACTACCTGATTGCCAATGAGGATATATTTGAGATAAAAAACGGTTCCAACCCAAAGAAAAAACTTTGGATTGAAGCTGAAACCAAAGATTTTAAGTGCAAAAATCTTTGGTTTTGGATATACAAAGAATAAGAAACAAGACATAATTGAACTTATATGAAGAAATCGGGACGGAGGTTTTCAGTTTAAAGAAATGTCCTAAATATAAGGGTTATAGACGAAGCAGATTTACATAGATCCACAATGACCTAGATGGAAATATAGTTTTTTGTTTGAAAATACAGATTATATAATCCGGTGTGTTATAATCGTAGCACATCGGATTTTTTTGGAGACATATATATGGAAATGAAATGTTTAGCCTGCGGGCACGAAATAAAGAAACTTATGACCTTCAAAGATATGCCGGCATCTGCTCAGGATATACCGGCAAAGGATGAGCTCAATGCTGACCACCCTATCACATTGGATCTTTGCCAGTGCACCGAATGCGGTCTGGTTCAGTTTGACTGCGAGCCGGTATCCTACTATAAAGATGTGATCCGTGCTGGTGGTGGAACCAGCACCATGACAAAACTTCGTCATGAAGAGTATGCAAGACTCCTTGAACACATGAGAGAGCATGGTATCAAAGGCAGAAACATAGTGGAAGTAGGCTGTGGCAGAGGCGAGTTCCTTCGCATGTGGCAGAATCTTTCAGAAGATGAAGTAGGAAAAGAGGCGCTCGAGAAAGATATGGAGAAAGATCCCCTTTCTGGTCAGCCTAAAGCAATGCCTATTAAACTCACCGGAATCGAGCACAAGAAAGAACTGGTGGAAGAGGCAAATGCTCATGCCGACGATTATTATAAAGCTGCGGAACAGCAGAAATCATCTATAAATACACGAAATTTGGATTTTGATAAAAAAGTAGAGTGCTTCCCAGAAGTAAAGTACTCGCCTAAAGCAAGTCACTATCCAAAAGTTAACTATTGTGTATACGAGGGCTTCGCCGAAGGCGACTATACTTATCCCGACGGTCCTTTCGACGCCTTCGTTCAGTTCAATTTCCTGGAGCACCAGCCATATCCGAAAGATATGCTTCAAAACATCTGGCATAACCTGAAACCAAAAGCCCTGGGCCTCGTGACGGTGCCAAGCTTTGAATATATTCTTAAGTACAATGGCTACTACGAGCTCCTCCACGACCACATCGCAAACTACACCGAGTTCACTTTGCAGAAGCTCTTCCAGGACAACGGTTTCGAAGTTTTGGACATGCGCCTTGTAAACCGCGATACCATCGAGATCATCGTGAAAAAAGCAGATCCCGACGACCTGACAAATCTTCGCTACAACGGACAACTCATAGATGTTACTTCCTTAAAAGAAAGCTATGACCGTTTGAACGAGGAAGTGAATGCACATCTCGCTCAACTTTCAGCTGAAAACAAAACCATGGCCATCTGGGGAGCAAGCCATCAGGGATTCACCCTTGCAGCCACCACAAAACTCGGCGGAAAAGTAAAATACATCATAGATTCCGCGAAATTCAAGCAGGGAAAATACGCCCCGGCATCCCATATCCCCATCGTCTCCCCTGACCATTTCATGACAGACCCGGTAGACGAAATCCTCATCGTCGCCCCCGGCTACACCGACGAAATCGCCGGAATAATCCGAGAGCGGTATGGTGCAGACGTTAGAATTTTAGTTCTAAAAACCGATAAGATAGACGAATACAAATAATAGCTTATTTCATTACTTGGAGACCAAATGAAAGCCCTAGTTTTAAAAGGAAAAGGAAAAATAGAATACATTAATAAATCTGAGCCGACACTTATCGACCCTCATGGCGCGCTTCTGGAGCCGGTGCTGGTATCCCCTTGCACTTCCGACGTCCACACCATCTGGCAGGGCAGCCCCAAGCGCCCCGATCTGACTCTCGGACACGAAGTCATCGCAAAAGTAAAGGCCATCGGCCCCGAAGTCAAAGACTTCAAGCCCGGCGACCTGGTAGCCGTCTCAGCCATAACCCCCGACTGGAGCCAGCCCGACGTAGACATTAACTACGCCCACGCCGGACAGAACTTCAGCGCCCACATGATAGGAAAATCCATAGATGGCGCTTTCCAGAGCACCTTTTACCTGCCCTTCGCAGACAAAAACCTTGCCCACATCCCGGAAGGAATGAGCCTTGAAGACGCCCTCATGTGCGTTGACGTGGTTCAGACCGGCTTCACCGCTGTGGAAGAGGCAGCAGTATCTGAAGGCGACACAGTTGTAGTCATGGGCATTGGTGCCATCGGACTCGCAGCCGTCATGGGAAGCAAACTTGCCGGCGCAAAAAAAATCTACGCCGTAGGCTCCCGCCCCGACAATGTCAAAATCGCTGAGTCCATGAGCGACGAAACCTGCAAAGTGGAAGTTCTCAACTACAAGACATTAGAATGCCCTCTTCCGGAAGGCATGCACCCCCTCGCAAACTCCACCGGTTCCACGGTGGTGAATTATGTCCTTCAACAGACCGCCACCAAGGGCGCCGACGAGGTTCTCATCTGCGGCGGCAATGACTACAGCCTGCCCCAGGCCATCGACATGGTTAAATATGGAACCGGCATTGTCTCTAATGTAATGTACTTCGGAGCAGACACTGAAGTTCAGGACGAAGAATGCAGGAACCTGACAGATATTAACAATCAGACCAGAGAAAACTTTTCCGGGACCACGCAGCAGGCAAGCAGCGGAGCCATTCAGACCGAGTCAGAACCTTCGCATCAGGAAAGCTGTGGAGTTCCTCAGGTTAAGCCTGTACTCCGTCGAAACACCACCATCGACGCCCTCCGCATCCCAAAATTCTCCATGGGCCGCGGAATGGCAGGAAAAACCCTGAAATTCAGTCTCAGTAAAGGCGGACGGGAGAACCTTGAAAGAGTCATTGGCCTCATAAAAGACCACGACCTCCACCCCGGTGTGTTCATAACCGAAAGATACGAAGGCCTCGATAAAGTGGAACAGGCCATCTATGACATGAAGGACAGAAAAGCCATAAAAATAGCTGTTAAATTCTGATCATTGTGACAAAGAATTAAGCCAACACCCTTTTATTAAGAGCCAAATCGCTGTTCAGCTTGCTAAACACGGCCCCTAAGTGTACAATCGACGCTGTGTTTAACAGAATGAATTCGCCTTCCGTAGGTGATACATTCTAAACCGAGTACATTTAAGGTGCTGATAGTCAGCCTAATCCACGTTATTTATTGAAGGAAAATCAGAAATCCGATAAATCAATGTGAGCATAGTCAGTCAGCCCCGCATTACTAATCAGAGGAAAACAAATTTGAAAACCATCAGCATAGTAGTACCCTGCTACAACGAAGAAGAAAACGTAGAGCCCCTTTACGAGGCCATAAAAGCCATATTTGCTGAAAAACTCAGCGACTACAGATATGAGCTCATATACATAGACAACGACTCAAAGGACCGGACCCGCGAGAAGATCAGAGGCCTTTGCGCTACCGACAAGGACGTAAAAGCCATTTTCAATGCAAAAAACTTCGGCCAGTTCAATAGCCCCTATTACGGCATGCTCCAGTCAACCGGTGACGCGACAATGCTTATGGCGGCGGACTTCCAGGACCCGGTGGAGATGATCCCCGAGTTCGTAAAAGCCTGGGAAGAAGGCTACAAAATCGCCATCGGCGTAAAGACCCAGTCCCAGGAGAACCCGCTCATGTACTGGATCAGAGGCATTTATTACAAGACCATCAAGAAAATGTCTTCCGTTGACCAGATCGCCCAGTTCACCGGCTTCGGACTCTATGACAAGGCATTCATCAACGTCATGCGAAACCTGAACGATCCGACACCCTTCCTGAGAGGCATCGTGGCCGAGCTCGGTTTCCGCCGCAAGGAAATCCCTTACACCCAGCCCAGAAGAAGAGCCGGAATCACCCATAACAACTGGTATTCCCTCTACGACGCCGCCATGCTCAGCTTCACCAGCTACACGAAAGTCGGCCTCAGAGTTGCGGTATTCTTCGGCGGCGTGTGCAGCGCCATCAGCATGCTGATCGCCATAGCCTACCTCGTAATGAAGCTCATCTGGTGGGACCGTTTCCCCGCCGGCATGGCGCCAATGCTTATCGGTATGCTCTTCCTCGGCTCAATCCAGATCTTCTTCATCGGACTCCTGGGCGAGTACATCCTCTCCATCAATCAGAGGGTAATGAAGAGACCTCTGGTAGTAGAGGAAGAAAGACTCAACTTTGGGGATGCGCCCATTTACCGCGGCGTAAAAGACATGGAGAAAACTCCCAAAACCCCGGAAGTGAAACCCGAATAAGCAACGGAGAATAAAATATGATGCGTTATAAAGTAGATGTTGCTGTATCTCGAGAGGGTAAAATCACCTTCCTAGGCTGGGCCTTCGGAAGCGACCCGGAGACGCCGGTGGAATTCGACGTGCTGGACGGTGCGGGAAATTCCGTGCCCGGCACTATCGTCGAGTCCGTGAGACGAGACGAAGTGGTGGAAGCCTTCTTTAAAGATTATGAAAAGCAGCACGGGCCCATCAAACGAGAGCTGGGCTATGACATTAACACCCCTTATCAGAAGGGCGAAGTCAGGTATCTCGTTATCAAAGCCGACGGCAAAACCAAAAAGATTAAGTTCGACGACAAGATCCTGGAAGCCTTTAACTCAGTGGCTCACAAAAAAAGAGAGAAGCTTCTGGCGCTGTTTCATTGGGAGACAGTGGAAGTGGCCTGGGATTACTTCAAGGAGCACGGCTTCAGGGCACTTTACAAAAAAACCGTACACCGCCTGAAAGGCATTCAGGAGGATTACGATTATAACGAGTGGTACAAAAAGCAGAAGGTGACAGAGGCGGAGCTTCAGGAGCAGAGGAATACAACGCTTCCGGTGCAGCCTAAGTTTTCCATCGTGATCCCGGTTTATGAGACCCCCGAAAAGTTCCTTAGGAAAATGCTTAAGTCCATCCAGGACCAGACCTACGGGAACTTTGAAGTCTGCGTTGCGGATGCAACACCTTATGACAAGTATGACCGCTCACAGGCAAACGGAAAGCTTCCAAAAGAAGTTCTGGAGGAGTTCCACAAGGCGGACCCCCGATTCAGATACGAGATCCTCGAAAAGAACCTGGGAATTTCCGACAACACTAATGCTGCCATTGAAATGGCCACCGGCGACTACATTGTTCTTGCAGACCATGACGATGAACTGGAGCTCAATGCTCTCTTCGAGTGTGCCAAAGCCATAAATGAGCACCCGAAGGTGGACGTGATCTACTCCGACGAAGACAAGATCGACTTCGAGGACACTTACTATTTCGAGCCTCACTTTAAGACGGACTACAACCCGGATCTACTCAGATCTGTAAACTATGTCTGTCATCTTCTGGTGCTGAAAAGAGAGCTTCTGGGTGCTATCGCCGAGACTGACGAAGCAGGTCACAAAATATATGAAAGAAAAGCCTATGACGGCGCCCAGGACCATGACCTTATATTGAGGGCAACAGAAAAGGCTCAGGAGAGGGAAAGAGAAGAGATCGGCGGTGACCTCGCCAACTTAAGTGATGCTGACAAAAAGCTTCTTAAGGAAGGCCGCTTCACCAGCTCAAGGATCTACCATATACCTAAGGCCCTTTATCACTGGCGCTCACATCAGGCCTCAACGGCCCAGCACCCCGAGGCAAAGCTTTATGCCTTCGATGCAGGTGCAAGAGCGGTATACGACCACTGCAAGAGACTGGGCCTGCCTGTGAAAAAGGTGGAAAAAGGCATTACCTATGGCTTCTACCACACAATTTATGAAAACGAACAGCCCCTGATTTCAGTGGTTATCCCCAACAAGGATCACACCGCGGACCTCGACAAGGCGATACAGTCCCTGGCAGGAAGCAATTACAAGAACCTTGAATTCATAATAGTTGAGAACAACTCCGACCAGGAAGAAACCTGGAAGTACTATGCCGAGATACAGAAACAGTACCCGGTAGAGGGATATAAAGAGAAAACTGCGGAAGAAATAAAGAATGAAGGGCAGACGGAGATACCGGATGCTTCCTCTGAAAGTACAGGTAAAGCCAAATCAGACGGAGTTGCAGCTCAGTCGGGAACAGATACTAGCATTTCTGCGGCTTCGGACTCAGAACAAATTCAGGTTGGAAATCAGTCTTCAGAATCAGATGCAGTCGTTAAACTGGCTTTTGACTCAGACTCGTCAGGTAATAACGTTTCTGAGACAGGTTATGCTGATGGATCTAAGAGTTCTACTGGGGTCACTGTCCGAGTAGTCAAGTGGAAAGGGCCTTTCAATTACTCCGCCATCAATAATTTCGGTGTGAAGTTCACTAACGGAAAATATATCCTGTTCCTGAACAACGATATCGAACTCATCGACCCAGATTCCATCGACGAAATGATCGGCTACGTACAGAGAGAAGATGTAGGCATTTGCGGAGCAAGACTCCTTTACCCGGACGAAGACATCCAGCATGCCGGCGTCATCATGGGAATGGGCGGCATCGCAGGCGCTGCCTTTGTAAGAACCCACGACGCAGAGCTTTCATACATGCACAGAGCAAAATGCGTCCAGGACTACTCCTGCGTAACTGCAGCCTGCTTACTTACAAAAAGAGATCTTTTCGATGCAGTTGGCGGCTACACCGAAGAACTTGCTGTAGCCTTCAACGACGTAGACTTCTGCATGAAAGTCCGCGCCCTTGGTAAGCTGGTGGTCTACAACCCCTACGCCAAGTTCTATCACTACGAGTCAAAGTCACGCGGAATGGAAGACACCCCGGAAAAAGTACAGCGCTTCAACGGCGAAATAGTAAAATTCGCAAAACGCTGGCCCGAGTGCCTCCGTTACGGCGACCCCTATTACAATCCGGCGCTCACTTTCATGAAATCGAACTTTACTTTGAAGAATTTGGAGAAGGAAACAGTTGGCAAGCCGTTCAAGATGGACATATTAGATGGAATAGTTTAGTTATTTAGCTTTTGTGATAATTAAGGGATATTAGGAGCCGAAGGACATTCGATGAGATGCCCTTCGGTATTCCACGGTTTTCTTGAAAAAGCTTCCGCTCCAATCTACTTTCAGAACACATTTAACAAAAGCAAAAGGGAACGGGGTGCAGTTCATTATAGGCTGCCCCGTTCCCTTGATGTCATTTTGCTAATAATTTAAATCTTTTCTATTAGTGCTGAAACCTGCTCATATGCATCTCTTCTGATAAGCTCTATTTCCTCTTCATTCGCCAAATCCATGAAATCAGAAACGTCTTTAGGTCCGGCATGTTTTTCTGAAGCAAATTTGTCCGAAAGCTTTTCTTTCATGTCAATTACAATCTGTTTATCCCTTACAGCCCTGAACTCTTCTGCTAATGAATCTACGCCT
Organism: Oribacterium sp. FC2011; assembly: GCF_000701645.1. NCBI lineage: Bacteria > Bacillati > Bacillota > Clostridia > Lachnospirales > Lachnospiraceae > Oribacterium > Oribacterium sp. FC2011. The sequence continues at coordinate 96,688 of NZ_JNJM01000015.1, read as the reverse complement.
CCGATATAATGCTTTATTACAAAATAAATGTCATATGCGTCTTTTGCCTTGCCTCTTCCCATGGCTGCCGTTTTCATGATTAAAAACGGAACAACAGCTACAACATTAACAACAGCAGTATCTATAGCTCCGTCAACCCTCTCTGCCTCAACCTTAACTTGCTGAGGAGGAAATTCAAATGCAAAATTCCCTCCGGTGGCTTTCAACGCTTTAATTCCTTGGACATGCTGGCTCCTCTTTTTCGTTGCCGTTCCACCATAGATTCCAGCAAGAATATCAACATCAACTGTAAATGCTTCCCCATCTATATCCACTGTTTTGACAAATGAAAAGTATTTCTCCGGATGCTCTTTGTATCCGTTTCTTAACAGAATCTTTGCCATTGTCTGATATCCGGAATCGTTCAATGTCAGGTGATTAATCAAAACATCCACGTCGACACTTCCCACATGATTCTGATCCGGAAACATTAAGTCCGGAACCCATCCTCCAACTATTCTTATATCATCGCGATATTCGTTAAAAAGATTAACCAATTCCACCAGAACTCTATGGGCCGCTAGTTTCTGATCTTCTGAATAATCAATGCTACTTCTTAAATCTTCATCATGTATCATTTACATATTTCCTTACTAAGTATTTCTTCCGCCATTTCTTCTCCCCGGCCTTTTAAACTCATGCAATCAAGGAATATCTGTACCGGAGATGCAACCATATTATTCTTGATCATTCGTGCATTTACACCTACACATGAGTCATACTTTATTATTAAAATGACGTTTGCGCCTGAATCCACTCTTTTCAGACTCAAGTATTCAACAATCTTGTCTAAATCATTTGCATCTATCAGCGCATGGACTTTCTGGTATCTCACGACGGGCTGGTATCGTACTCCTCCGGAAAAACCTGTCAATATACACTTGATCCCGGTCTCTTTAGTCATTTTTGCAATCTTTGCTTCAATATCAGTGATACCGGATAAAGAATAACATTGTACTTTTTCCTCTGTATAATCCGAGTATACTCTTGCCCAATCTCTCATGATCGACTTAGGATCGGTAACAGAAATGCCATCCTTGCTTTGCTCGATATATGTCTGATTCAACAAGAACTCTTTTACCTTTGAAACCTGACCTATACTGCATACGGCGGCACTTGCCAGATCTTGCAATTTCCACCTCTGGCGTGTATCTTCAAGAATAGTCCGTAGTATAACAGAAGAAACTACCGAGGATCTTTCATATATTGATTTTATGGATCTTTTAGGCGTGTTTTCGTTTTTATTTCCTTTTATCTCTACGAATAGAGTTTTATACGCAATATAACAATTACCGGCTAGATCTAAAAAACCATAACCGGCTCTTTTACATAATTCCGCAGTTTGTTCAGTAATGTATGGAGCCAATATCACGCAATAAAGATCCGAAACCATTTCAGAAATAACAGTTTTGATCTGCTTTGGATAACCATCTCTCGAAATAGCAAGCTGAAAGCTTGTTTCATCATTACTGGAAAGTCTTAATGTGGCCACATTATTGGCATCCACTGTACAGCTCTCTATAATAGGCAGGCTATTTGCGAATGTTTTAAACATATCTGTCGAAAGTGCTTGTTTCATCTTTAAACCCTCTTTCACTATCTTGGTGAAATTAATTATATCAATGAAACTCTATGGCCACAATACATATTTCACATTTAATTTTGTTTTCACCAAATCGGTGAAAACAAAAATAAATATGAAACACTAAGTGTTTTAAAGGGATTATGTCGGTAAAGACGATTTATTGCGAATTTATCTCAGATATTTATTTACCAGATCAGATACAATCTTTGAGTTTAAAACGTCTTTTTCTGTCTCAAAAGTAAGAATCAGCCTCTCTCCGGGTATGATTCCGTTCAGTTGATAGTTGTTAAGTTTTTTCACGGCTGCTGTTGCATATTCCGGGTTATCCATCATTCCCTCATGTTCCCAATAGATTTCTTTCTTAAGTTTCTTCGAGAAAAACGTAAAGTCCGGATAGACAGTTCCGTATCCTGCTAAGGTAAGGGGCTTTTCGTATTTATATAGAATATTGTTCCTGAAGAAATAATCGGCAAGAATCTTTTCGGACTTTGATCTTACCCGCTCTCCTTTTTCTGAAAGAATCACAGGTGTGCCTTCATTGAAGTCTTTTCCTATGTATGGTTCTGAATACCATTTTTGTTCCAACTGTGCATAGGTTGGTTCAACAGGGGTAATTAGCTTCTGCCTCTCAGGGTGCAAAGATGTAAATAGTTCTTCGATTTCATTTTCTTTGTAATCTTTTAGAAAGCCGTCTATCAGTTTTTTATGCGCCTCTGCGGCTTTAAGAATAGAATCATTATAAGTTTTCTGCGCTAATTGACGTGGAAGAAGTTCGTTCTCCTTTGGGATATAATCTCCATCTCTACCATTAGTGCAGTTGTAATATCTGACATTGCCATGATTCATTGATATGCGGAGCCTTCCTTCAGGTGTTGAGCTGTTGTTATTGCTTGTCTTAGCCAGTATAGCTTCCAAGTGTTTTTGCTCTTGTAATAGCATTTCTTTCAATCTGTACATTAGTTTTTCCTCGTTTCTTTAGAATATTTGGTTAAGTTTTCTGATATTTAGGGGGGTGAATGATGATTTTTGAAGGGCATCTGATATTCTTGGATTTGTAGTCACCATATGTAATCAATGGGAAGCTCAAATGGGATGAAATTTGATATGAGGCATGCAATCGCCTTACGACGAGTGACTCAAGTAGAATAATTTCGGATTTGAGGTCATGTCTGCAGCACTCATCAGATGACCCAAAAGGAAGATTCCTTGAAATTAAGTCAAGCCGGCACCTTGTGGTAGATGACCCAAATAGAGCAATATTGGATTTTAGGTCACGCTTACAGCGGCCATCGGATGACCCAAAAGGAAGATTCCTTGAGATTAAGTCAAGCCAGCACCTTGTGGTAGATGACCCAAAAAGAGCAATATTGGGTTTTAGGTCACGTTTACAGCGGCCATCGGATGACCCAAAAGGAAGATTCCTTGAAATTAAGTCAATCAGGCACCTTGTGGTAGATGACCCAAATAGAGCAATACTAAGCTTGAGGTCATGTCTACAGCACTCATCGGATGACCCAAAAGGAATATTTCGTGATATGAGGTCAATCCGCTACCTAGTGGTAGATGACCCAAAAAGAGCAATACTGGGTTTGAGGTCATACCTTAAGGTCTCGTGGTATGACTTTAATTGGATGGAAGCAAGTTTTGGGTCATATAAGAACTATAAGATTGGGTCATATAGGAGCTTAAGATCAAGAACTTAAGATTGTTGATTCGCTTTGAAGAGTATGAATCTGAGATCAAACAACAATAAAAAAATATAGGTCAAACAACAATAAAAATGTATATTGTAATATACTAAATATTGATTTACTATATAAATGTAGAAAGTGCTCGCCGATAGACGGTTAGCCCTTTGCTTGGTTAATAATAACCGCCCAAGTTGTTAGGCTTGTGGGCGGTTATTTTTTTGAGATCTTATAAACAAGACCAATGATAGCAACTATCAGAATCCCAAATTGGAATAAATCAGAATAACTTACCATGGCGCCACTGCCTTCGATTTTTAATCGAAGGAGCCGCGCGGCTTTGAGCGGTTCAAAGGAATCCGTGAGGATTCCCACTTTATCCTTTCTGAAGGGACTTACAAAATGCCCTTCGTGATGAAAGGGCTAACCGCCTACCGCTTTGGCAAGCACTGGATGAGATTGTAGCACAGGATACAGAATTATCCTATAGTCTGAATTTCTACCATATTTCTACCATATATCAAAACTTAAGTCTGACATTAATTTTCCGATCCGTCATCCCAGATATTTATTTACCAGCTCAGTTACAATCTTTGTGTTTAAAACGTCTTTTTCGGCCTCGAAAGTAAGAATCAGCCTCTTCACCATTCCCCTCTCGACATCCTAAGAAAAAAATAAACTCATTTTTATGGAATTTTTCAAAATCGGGAGTATACTTCCATATATGATAAAAGACAACCAACAATTCCTAAACAATTTCCATGTCGTCCTTGACGCGCTGATCATAGCAGGATCCTACGCGCTGGCATGGTTCCTGGTGATCGCATCACCCATATTCCCTGCAGGCCACGGAGTACTCCCGCCGCAGGTCTATTTTAGTGCCCTGATCCCTGTGGTCCCGGGCTACCTCTTTTTGTACTGGATGTTCCACCTCTACGAGCCGAAACGCACCAGAACCAAAAGAAAAGAATTCTTCAACATACTAGAGGCCAATGTCGTCGGCCTGATGATCTTCGCCTCAATCCTCTTCGCCTTCAGGCGATCAGGCTACTTCGCCAACTTCTCCACCAGGATGATCACCGCCTTCTGCGTAATCGACATCATCGCCACAACAGTGGAAAGATTCGGCATCAGATTCATCCTCACGAGACTCCGCCGCAAAGGCTTTAACCAGAAACACATCATGCTAGTAGGCTTCTCCGACGTATCGGACAAATTCATCGACGCCTGCCACAGAAACCCCGACTGGGGCTACAAAATCTTCGGAATCGTGGATGACATCACAGAATCCGGCACCTCCTACAAAGGAGTGAAAATCGTCGGAAGAATCTCTGAGCTGGAGAAAATCCTCTCCACAAACACAATCGACGAGATCGCCATCACCCTGCCCCTGGCAGCCTACGAAAAACTCGGCAGCATCGTGGCAGTATGCGAGAAATCCGGCGTACACACAAAGTTCATCCCGGATTATAACAATGTCATCCCCTCCCGCCCCGTCACTGAAGACATGGACGGACTTCCGGTCATAAACATCAGAAACGTACCCCTTACAGACCCGGTAAAAGCAGCCGCCAAGAGAGTTATAGACATCATCGGAGCCCTGGTGGGCATCGTACTCTTCAGCCCGGTAATGCTTATAGTTTCCATCATCATCAAACTCACCTCCCCTGGCCCCATCATCTTCAAACAGGAAAGAGTGGGACTTCACAACAGGCCCTTCATGATGTACAAATTCCGCTCCATGGTAGAGCAGAAGCCGGAGGACGAGCAGAAAGGCTGGACCACCCCGGGAGACCCGAGAGTCACGAAAATCGGAAAATTTATCCGAAAGACCTCCATCGACGAGTTCCCACAGTTCTTTAATGTCCTCTTCGGCAGCATGTCCCTGGTGGGCCCGAGACCTGAACGCACCCAGTTCGTGGAAATGTTTAAGGAAGAAATCCCCCGCTATATGATCAAGCACCAGGTCCGCCCCGGTATGACCGGCTGGGCCCAGATCAATGGCCTGAGAGGAGACACCTCCATCCACGAACGAATAAGATTTGACATCTGGTACATCGAAAACTGGACCATGGAATTGGACATTAAGATACTTTTCCTCACCATATTTAAGGGATTTGTTAACAAAAATGCCTATTGAAAAAAGATTCGGTAAAGATTAGGATTCATTAGAAAAACACACGGAATCAATTGATAATCCCGGTTGTTTTAAGGCAAAATAAAGAATAGATTTGCCGAATCGATATATATGTGGTAAAATTCCTAGGTTTTATGAGATACACAACCAAAGGTTTAACTTATACTATATAAGTATATTAATGAGGATATAGCAAATGGCACTTGATAACGGCAAGGACACCAGACGACCACACTCCCTGGAGGGTGCTGAAAGTCACCAGAGTGAACTTGAAGACAAGATAGTTAATGACAAAGCCATGGGTGACAAGCTCATGGAGAAGGCGATGGACAGCAGGAGACCAGTCTCTCATTCCGTAGAAGGAAGAGACACCCGTCTCCCGGGAGATGCCGCAGAGAGAGTCTCCGAAATAAAGAAATCCGCAACCCTCAGCACCAAGAGTACTGAGCCCCGAACCAACACCGAGAGACCCAGAAGAACCGCTCCCGGGGACCCCTTGAGGATGGAAAACCGTCCCCAGGTGAAGACCCTTAACCACACCACAGAAGTGGAAAGGGACCTCGAGTACGAGCGCAGGATGCGTGACAAGAAAAAGAAAGCCTTCCGCACCAGGATCATCCTTATGGTAGCCGTAGAGCTCATCACCCTTGTATGTATCTTAGGCTTCGGCTCAGTGTACAGATACATGCACATGACCCAGGATGTATCCTTCGATAAATCAAAGGTAGAAAACAACAACATTGACATCACCCAGAAGCAGAAGATGTCCGGTTACTGGACAGTTGCGGTATTCGGCGTAGACTCCCGAGACGGCGGAGTAGGCAGCGGTGCCAATGCTGACGTCCAGATCATCTGCAACGTAGATATGGCAACCGGCGACATTAAACTGGTTTCTGTATACAGAGACACATATCTCAAGACCGGAAAGAGCAACAGCCGCTACGCAAAGATCAACGAAGCATACGCCATCGGCGGTCCGGAGCAGGCAGTATCGGCCCTTAACTCTAACCTGGACCTCAACATCGAGAACTACGTAACCTTCAACTGGAAAGCAGTTGCGGATGCAGTTGAGATGCTTGGCGGCGTAGACATTGACATCACGGACAAAGAGTTCTATTACATGAATGCCTACATTCACGAGACCTCCGTCAAGGCAGGCATCAACGCACAGAACCCGGCGGCCAACTACATCAAGGGACCGGGTCCTCAGCACCTTAACGGCGTTCAGGCAGTTGCCTATGCAAGACTCCGTTACATGGACAGCGACTTCGAGAGAACCAAGAGACAGAGAGAGGTTATCTCCCAGTGCCTTGATCACGCAAAGAAGGCAGACCTTGCGACACTTACTTCCGTCATCGACGTAGTTCTCCCGCAGGTGGCATTCAACATAGACACCGCAGACATCATCGAGCTTGCCAAGGGCATCTCCAGATATAACATCAAGGAGTCCACAGGCTTCCCTAAGGATCTCAAGGATCAGATGATGGGCAAGAAGGGCGACTGCGTTATACCTGTAACCCTTGTTTCCAATGTTAAGTGGCTTCACAGCGTGCTCTTCGATGATGAAGACTACAAGGTATCAAACGCTGTAGAGTCATATTCGCAGAAGATCGCCGATGACTCAGGCTACTATGCGAGCCATAAGGACGAAACAAAGTCAACAAGCAGCAGCAAGTGGGAAAGCAAGTCCACGGAAGAGACTGAAGAGGACGAGAGTGTTATAGAAGAGAACGGTGAAAGCTCCGGAAAGAAGTCATCTTCCAAGGAGACAGACGCCGACGGCTACATCATCAAGGGTACAGACGAAGACGGAAATAACATCTACGAAACAGATCCGTCCGGCAACAAGGTTAAATCCGTAAAGGAAACCAAGTCCAAGACCGACGAAACCGAAGAGGGCGAGGAGACCGACGAGGACGAGACCGAAGAAACGGATGAGGACGGAAACGTTATAGAACCGACAGCTCCCGGCCCCGGAGAAGACACAGACGAGACCACAAAGTCAAAGACCGGCAAGGAAACCACCGAAGCTGATGACGAAGACGATGATGAAGACGGACCATCCGAAACAAAGTCTTCCGATAAGAAAGAAACCACCTCATCTTCAGAGGTTAGCGAACCCGGCCTTATAGATGATAGCGAAGATGATTCAGGAGCAGGCCCAAGCGGCGGCAGCTCATCAAGCTCATCATCTTCCGCAGATTCAGGTGGCCCGGGATCTATCGATTCCCTGGATGACCTGGAAGGCCCCGGCGGAGCAAGCTCAAACGACAGCGTTGGTCCGGGCGGAGCAATATCCGATGGACCGGCGTAAAGAAAAAAGAATAAGAAAACGAAAAAAACTCGGCTCAATTGCCGAGTTTTTTTATGTAAAAAATGAAAATATTATACTGAGGTTTAATTGATGTTCACTCTATAATGCCGTATTTCTTATAAAGCTTATTTCTTTGTTTAGCGGTGGCGTTTAGAGCCTTGTCATAATCCTTGCTGCCTGGAGTTAAAACCTTAAGGAGTTTAGCAAGCATATCAGCTCCTTCCTCACGACCTTCCTCACGACCTTCAGCTCTTTCGTCTTCCAATAATTCCTGGAATGCCTGACACACTCTCATTTTACCTCCTTTCACGTTTCTTGTAGGAATTTTTGTACCAACATAAGTGTTGATCATATCCACAGTATTGAGGTGAATACTTTCTTCAGCCTTCATTTTAATTATATCACGGAGCTTCGCCTTGTCATCTGAAACGTGTATAAACTCCATGATAGTGCCCAATTCAGAAGAAAATTTTGAGAAATCTTCTATCTCGTGTGGTGTGATTAAATTTAGCTTGTAATCATTAATATACTCAGATATTCGTGGATCAACTATGCTGAACATATCGGAAAGACGTCTTGGAGCATCCCATTTATCTTTATCAAAGCAGATACATAGTGTAATTACCGGTAATATACGATCATTCTTGGAAAAACCGGATATTTTCTCGTTTCCGGATAAATCATCATTTTCTTCGTGCTTTTTACTGATATCTGCAACCTGTGAAGCATAATTGAGAGCATCGTATAAATAGTCTCTTACCGGCATGGCATAATTAATACCTGCTTGGGCCTCGATTCCCAAAAGAACCAGGCTGCCATGCCTGGAATGTTTGATTGTACATGATTTAAGTACATCCCTGATCTTTTGGTTGGTGAATACTTTGTTCATTTTCCTTATGATTGCCGATTCTGTCGGATCTTGCTCTATAAGATCGTCAGGATTAATTACTTTTTCTCCTTTAAAAAAATAGTAATTAAAGGCGTCAGCAAATATTTCATTTTGTGATAAATATCGTTTGGCCAAAGTATCTTTTGTTCCCATATAGTTCCTTATCTATTATTCAATCACTTCTGTGACTTCAATCTTTTTTCGTTCATGACTTTATATGCTATTAAACGAAGTACATATTCCGGCATAACTCGCCGGCCAAGTTCCCATTCTTGCATTGTTCGGTATGGTATGCCGAGCCATTCTGAAAAATCTTTTCTGTTCATTCCTGACTGTTCCCTTATCATTTTAAAGGCGTATGCCATCTTGCGGCGTTCTGCATCATCACGATCATCAGATATAACTTCATATTCGATTTCAATGCCTTCAACATAATATATTTCAGTTTTCATCCTTCGAACTCCATGGAAAATGTAGTCAATGCGTATATATATATATCTATAAATATAATGTAGTCAAAGACTACAGTCAATACTAAAATTTATATTTGTAACGGACTTTCCTCCATTCGCCCACCCCTGTTTCGGTCGATGTTGGATTTGTGTTACGGCCCCGCCCCAGCTCATGGAGGAAAGTCTGATTGACTGCTGCAAAGAGATTAGATTAATTGCCTATATGTGAAGTACTTGAGGGTTAAAAGAATATAAGAATACAAAACAAATATCGTCCCCCTTAGAGGTATAGGTATGTTATGAGCCTCTAAGGGGTCTTATTTTAGGTTTTTAAGTCAGAATCGATATGCAGCTTCCTTGTTGCCTCCTAAAACCTGTGGTATCATGTAACGGAATTTGCAAAATATCAAGAAAACCGAGGAAATCAAAACATGAGTGATTCGATGTTTGAAATAATAAAAAAGACCGAAGAACCTGAAACTGCCTTGAAGGCAGAAAAAAAGCAAAAACCCGAAACAACATCTAAATCAAAAAAGTCAAAAGATTCATCCGGCAGCGGAACTAAAACAAAGCAGAATGACTTATCAAGCTCAACCCCCGCCCCCGGAAAGACCACCAAGCAGCTAAACCGCATCTTCGGCAACATCACCAGGTGGCTCATGGACATCTACGTGCTTTTCTACCTCTGCATCTTTGCCCTCTGCACCCACGAAAAGTACTTTGACATCCTGACCTTCAGATATCATCTCTACTGGAAGCCAACCCTCATCTACGGTGCAGTCTTCCTGGGCCTCGGCCTCTTTTATCTACTTGCAGACACCATCTACAACAAATCCGCCATCCGCCGCGGATTCTTCGCAAGCCTTAAAAAGGGCGGATGGAAAAGATATATCAGTAAAGTAGACATAGCTTTTTTCGCCCTCATAGTGATCTTCGGCATCTCCACCGCCTTCGCCCGGTACCAGTACGAAGCCTTCTGGGGTAACCGCGGCCGAAGCCAGGGCCTCTTCCTGTGGCTTGTATTCTTCGTTACCTATATCCTTGTGACCAGATTCTACCGCTTTAAAAGGTGGCATATCTACGCCTACATGGGATTCGCCAGCCTGGTGTGCCTCTGGGGAATATCCAATTTCTTCTTATATACATGGGGGATGTTCGAAGGAGCCGACGAAATGTTCAAGTATAAATTTGTTTCTTCTATAGGAAATATTAACAATTACACAAACTTCACCGGCATGCTTTTTGGAGCGGCAGCAGTACTATTTATCACTGGAAGAAACAAGTGGGAATCACTTTACTCCTGGTTGATTCTCGTCATAGCAAGCTTTGCCCAGATTATGGGGAAAAGTGATAATGCCATACTGTCCACTGCTGCGGTCATAGCCTTCACACCCTTCCTATGGGAAAAGAGTGAACATATCATGAAGCACCTTCTCACCATATTTACATACCTTGCCGCAATGAAGATAACAGCTTCAATATCAGCAGCCGGAATACAAACCATGCACGACATCGATCCAGGAACCCAGATAGAAATAGGTGGAAAAAGTATCATAACTTATATATTGTTACTGTTATTAATTTTTGCAATAGTATTTGCCTTACATGCAAAAAAGGTAAATACCCTAAATCCGTCCAATGAAGAAAAAACCGTAAAACATGCAAAAACAATATGGAATATTCTTCTTGCCTGCGGAGTACTGACTGCCATAGCTATCCTTATCGCTGCAAACACAGGATGGCACCCCGAATTTTGGGAATCCTACAAAGGTATGCTCATATTTAATGATGAATGGGGAACCGGAAGAGGCCTTGCCTGGAGACTGGGCATGGAGTACTGGACAAAAGACTCTATCTTATTTACAAAGCTTTTTGGCTATGGACCTGATACCTACTACATCATAACCATGGACAGATTCATGAATATAATGCAGAATGCAGGCTACGGAATATTCGACAGTGCCCATAACGAATACTTTGAGTATTTCATAACAGTTGGTGTATTCGGCCTTATAGCTTACATAGCTTTGATGTTTACCTCCCTTAAGCAAATATTTAAATCTGGGGAAATAACAGTAAAGGCCGCGGGTATGGCTGTTCTCGCCTACGTAATTCAGGCAGTTGTCAATATAGCAATACCTATAACTACGCCGGTCTTTATGCTCCTGATCTTTGTGGGTCTGGCGGGAAATCGAAGTGAAAAATGAAGATTATTAGGAATTTCTTAATTTCGGATTAATATTCATGTTAAGAATTGCGTAAGAAATGGAAAACTTTTATTTATGTACATCACATGGCCATTAGGTTAATATGTACACTGTAATCGATGAGAAGATACATAATTTCGTACATCCTTCTGCCGATTATTTGAGAAAAAGGACTTGAATAATCGAAAAGGCAGGGGTATAATCCTCATCGTAAACCGAACTTTATGTAAAAAAGTTCTTAAACACAAAAAGGAGAGTGCATTTATTATGAAGAAGCAGACAAAGGTATTCGCAACACTTTCAGCTGCAGCACTTCTCGCTGTTGGCGTATCAGCTGTATCTATGGCAGCTGGTTGGGATAACTCCACAGGCGTTTGGAGATATCTTGACAACAACGGTGAGGCTGTGACTGACACTTGGAAGTCAGCAAACGGAAATTGGTTCTATCTTGACAGCGATGGAGTTATGGCTACAAACCAGCTCATCGAGGATACAAACAACACAAAGACAAGATATTACTATGTTGATCAGTACGGCGCTATGGTTACAAACACATGGAAGGCTGTAGCTATGGATGATAGCACAAATACAGACCTTGATGCTGAGTACTGGTGGTACTACTTCGGAGCAGACGGAAAGGCTTACACATCTGAGGACGAGCTCACAACATCTGAGATCAAGACAATCAACGGCCTTAAGTATGCATTCGATGACGAAGGTCACATGCTCTATGGCTGGATCGACAAGGACAACGTAGATCAGCAGGATGACAACCAGTCAGCTTGGGAGAACGCTACATACTACTTCAACGGCTGGAACGATGGTCACATGCAGACAGGATGGATCAAGCTTGCTGTAGAAGATGACGACGATACAGAGGACTACTGGTTCTACTTCGATAACAAGGGTAAGAAGCAGGCTAACAAGCGTAAGAAGATCAACGGTCTCTACTATCACTTCGGTGAGAAGGGTAACATGCTTGATGACTGGGCTGATGGAACATCTGATGAGCTTTCAGGCGCTACAGCAGCTTCTCTTTCATACCTCAACGGCGATGGTGCTGAGAGAAGAAATAAGTGGGTATGGGCTATTCCTGATGAGGATTTCTGCTCTTCACACAACATGAGCGACTATGATGATGATGAGTATTCATGGTGGTACTTCAACAAGTCTGGTAAGATGACAACCAACGAGATCAAGAAGATCGGTGGCAAGAAGTATGCATTCGATGAGTTTGGTAGAATGCTTACTCAGTTCGTTAAGAAGGATGCCGGCGAGGATATCACAGATCTTGATGATACAGATAAGTGGACAAGAGATCAGTGGATCAAGCACTCAAGAGGATCTAAGTACGACGAGATGTTCGATACAACTGATGAAGTTTACTTCTTCTCAGATAACGAGGAGAAGGATGGCTCAATGAAGAAGGGCTATCAGACACTCAACCTTGATGACGGTACATTCCAGTTCTACTTCAACACATCTAATGGTAGAGCAGAGAACGGATATGTTTCTAAGATCAAGAAGTATGTAAATATGGGTCTTGTTCTTGCTCCAGGTGCAGACGATGATTCTAACTATGGTGGTGTTGATGAGGATCACCTTACAATCAGCTTTGGCGTAAATGCTCTTGACAAGGTAATGGTTGGTAAGTCAGGAACAAAGGTTAAGAATAAGAAGAAGCTCAAGGACGAGAACGATGCTTACTATGTAATTGGTAAGGAAGGCAAGGTTCTTGCTTACTTCCCTTCATCTGATGACTATGACGATGCATTCGAAGTTAAGTATAAGGATGAGAACAACAACGAGAAGACAAAGAAGGTTACAATTGATTCTGATATGATGGGTGCTGAGTCAGCAGAACAGTTCAGAACTCTTGTTGACGCTGCTCGTAAGGAAATCAATTCTTCTGCTTCAGGAGCTAAGTGGACAATTAAGTAATTAGATATTATTGTTCATCTAGTTAGTTGATTTTACTAATAAAAAAGGTTCGGGGTTTATTCCTCGAACCTTTTTTTAAAGGTTGAAAAATGAAAATAAATAAAATATTACTATTTACTATTATGCTGCAAGTATTGATACTCAATGCATGTAAGCCTTCTTATAAATCTCCCCTCGAAAGCCCTGCTGTAACTAAAGCTTCCGAGGATACTCCTTATAAATTTGATTTTGAACAGATGGAAGAGGATGTCGGTACAGACATACAATCAGCAGGAATATATGGGTTTATTAACGATTTTAATCTGACCGGAGATAACGATGCTCAGAAGATTATTGTAAATTTTGACATAGAAGATAACGTATCTGATAGTGCAATCGAAATTCTTCTAACAGATACTATGAGATTTATCGTTGATGAAGCTAATACGCAGGATTTTCGTATTGATGGATATACAAATGAAGATTTTGGAAATCTTTGCAACATTTTCGGAGTCAACTTGATCGTTAAGAGCGGAGATAAACTTATAACAGAATACAACATCGAAAAGGGTGACAGTGTACCATTTGATCCGACATTAACCATAGAAAACATTACAGGATGATCCGAAAGGGTCATCTTTTTTTATAGTGTAAACATAATTTGAGGATTTGTATTTCTGTAGATATCTATCATTCTCTGTATGTATATAATATAGAAAGTAACCGAATCTTGTGATAGTATCATTAGGAAATATTAATAAAAGAACTGCAAAGGTGTCTATACAAATATGAATTACTCTGTTCTCATGAGTGTTTACTATAAAGAAAAACCGGAATTCCTTAATGAAGCCATGAATAGTATATGGAATCAGACTGTTAAACCGAACGATTTTGTTTTGGTATGCGATGGCGCATTGACGAAAGAGCTGGAACTTGTTATTGAGGAAATGCTCCAAAACCATAAAGAGTTAAATGTTATCCGGTTAAGTGAGAACGGAGGACTAGGAAAAGCGCTTAATACAGGCATTAAACACTGTAAAAATGAACTTGTAGCGCGTATGGACAGTGACGATATAAGTAGACCGGATCGATGTGAAAGACAATTAAAAGTTTTTGAGAAAAAACCTGATTTTAGTATCTGTTCAGGAACAGTAGAGGAGTTTACTGAGGATAAAAACGTCATAAATTCGAGAAGAGTTTTGCCAGAAACAAGCTCAGAGATCAAGGAGTTCGCCAGAAAAAGAAACCCTTTCAATCACCCTTGTGTGATGTATAAAAAGAAAGAAGTGGAAAAAGCTGGAGGATATAAGGACTTTTATCTATTGGAAGATTATTATCTTTGGGTAAGGATGCTAAAGGCAGGATGTTCTGGATACAATATTCAGGAACCTTTGCTTTGGATGCGTGCAGGATCAGATATGTACAAACGAAGATCAGGACTAAAGTATGGAATAAGTCAGGTGAAACTTTTTTGGTACATGAGACAAACTGGTTTCATTGGGAATATAGCTTTCATGAAATCAGCGGTACAAAGGATTATAGTATCTTTGATCCCAAATTGGATGAGACAAAAACTATTTACAATATTACTTAGAAACAAACAGAAGAACTTTTAGTAAGGTAATTGGTTAATCCTGAAGTATTTGGTAGAATAGAGACTGTCGTGTAGGTAAAGATAGAATAAAGCTTTACGGCACGATAGTCTTATTTGTTGATTTAATAAAATCAGAGGAAATAGTGAGAAAATACACTATTAGTGCCTGCCGTCAGCCGAAAGCGGCGGAATGGAGACTAAAATGCAGAAATTACTATCCATTGTGGTGCCATCCTACAATGCAGAAAAATATCTTGAATATAATCTGAACTCCTTATGCCTGGAAGGAATCCTGGATGAACTGGAGGTTATCGCCGTTGATGACGGGTCAAAGGACTCAACTCCTGAAATCATCGATAGATACGCTGATAAATACCCGGGAACAGTGGTTCCGGTTCACAAAGAAAATGGCGGTCACGGTTCAGGTATCAATGCCGGAATAAAACATGCCACAGGTCTGTATTTTAGAGTTATTGACGCAGACGACTGGGCTAATGGGGAAGATCTCAAAAATCTGATCAGTTATATCAAGAGTCTTTCGGATAATCTCCCCGACATCATCGCCGGCGGATTCTACTGGGTTTACGGGCATGATGATTCAGCTCCTTACAAGGCGGAATTTGAGAAGCCATTTGAGGGAGTAGAGTACAAGCACATTTACAAGTTCGATGAAGTGGCGGAAAAAGCCTATATCAAGATGCACTCCCTGACAATCCGAACGGAGATACTCAAGAAACACGACATTAAAATCGACGAACATTGCTACTATGTAGATACTGAATACATACTTTATCCGATTCCTTACGTGGATACAGTCGTATTTCTGGATGATCACCTATATAGATACAGCATCAGCAGGGCGGGCCAAAGCATGAACCCGCAGCAGATGATGAAAAATAAAACTCAGTATGATCATGTTCTGGAGGAACTTTTTAAGTTCTATGAAAAGGCGTCGACTATGGAGTGCGTATCAGATAAGAAGCGGCTTTATATAGAGCATCTGATATCGAGAGTTTACGCAAGCCGAATCAAGATACTTCTTTGGGACAGGATTTCGCCTGCCACGAGGAAAGAGCTTATAAATATGGAAGAGAATCTGAAAAAGAAGTATCCGGAGATATACAGGAACAATGTTATAAAGGTTGTGGATCTGTTCAGGACAAGCGGATACTGGTTGTACTATCCGGCTGCGGTCGTGCAGCACTTGAAGAAGTAAGGAATAAGTGAAAGAACACCATGTTTCGAAGCCGGATTAGACGTGTAAACTGACGTCGTTTAGATTTTTCGGTATACAGTACTCACAGAATAAATAGAAGATAATGGAAAAAATCAAACTACAAAATGTGGTTTTCGGGAAGGAAAATCCTGAACTATATTTTCACGAGAAAGAAAGAGAAATCCTTCTCGACGGCTATTTCAACTTGTTTGATATAGCCAACAGAAAGAAATATACAGATTTAAAGGATGTTGTTCTTGAGATCAGAGCCAAGCGATACGATACTCTGTTTCTGATGCATGACGATGAACTGATAGCAGAGCATAAGCTTGGTGATGAAGAAATCGCTGAGATTGAGCTGCCCTATCAGGAATATGACGACGGAGTGTTTTGGTTTAAACTAAAGAAAAGTGACCAAAATCCTTCAGATAGTAAAATACAGCCAGCTTTAAGTTTGAATATGGAAGAGGGAGACTGTGGGGACATCCTTGAAGCCGCCTATTACGGTCTCATCGACAGCAAAAGAGAAACCAACATCTGCATCACTATGTGCACCTTTAAAAGAGAAGAGTACGTAAAGCAGAACCTCTCCTTTGTAGAGAATCAGGTGCTGTCAAGCGAAGAGGTAGCCGAGCACCTGAGCATGTATGTTGTTGACAATGGGAAAACACTGGCGGAGGATCCGTATTTTAGGAAAATGGAGAAAAAGAGCCCATGGCTTAGGATTATTCCTAACAAGAATGCGGGAGGCGCTTCAGGATTCACTCGTGGAATGTTGGAGGCTATCAGGGATAGAAAAGATAAAGGTTACACTCACATCCTTTTGATGGATGACGATGTTACCATCATGGAAGATCTCTTTATGCGTTTATACGGACATCTCTGCACATTACGGGATGAATATAAGGACATCCGAGTGGGCGGAGAGCTTTTAAGAAAAGACTTCCCCAGCTACCTGAATGCCAGAGGAGAGTGGAGCGAGAATTACCTTATCCAAAACGATTGTCATCTGGTGGATCTTAGCGACAGAAGAGAGGCTGTAGCCATGCTTTTGAAAAACCGAAACGACAAGAAGCTATATTCCGGTTGGTGGTGCGCCTGCTATTCCCTTGATATGGTGGAAAATTCAGCATTGCCAATGCCTCTTTTCATACATGACGATGACATTTCCTATGAAAGAGAACATGCAGAGAACAGGTTAATGTTTCTGAACGGCATCTCCGTTTGGCACAATGGCTTTGAATTCGGGAATTACGGTGCGAACCAGTACTATCATATAAGAAATAAGCTTATCGCTTCATCTATATATGAGCCGGAAATCAAAAGCACAAAGGCGGCTAAGTGGGTTGCGAAATGTATGATCGCGCTTTTGCTTTCCTATAGATATAAGGAAATCGAGCTGATCAGTAGGGCAGTGACGGACTTTATCAGGGGACCGGAGTGGTTGTATAATGCGGATGCAGAAAAGATAAACAGTAAGGTGAGGGCGGAGTTTTCGAAGGATGCCATGAAAGCGGATGATTTCTCTGAAATTCCGGAGACTGTTAGAAAAAGAATAGAAAACTACCGGAAGAACTATTCAGTGGAGGATCTCAAAAAGTACAACTCAGAAAACAGGACCGGAGGTCATATAATTAGCAAACTGACCTTCAATGGATGGATTCTGCCGACAAACAAGAAATATAAAGAAATGACACTTCTGGATACGCCCTTTGAAGCCTTCAGATCAAAAAATGTGGTGCTGTTTGACCCGGTGGATAGAAAGAGCATCATACTAAAAAAGGATTACGGAAAGTTTTTTGCTTCGCTGATTCTTATTATAAGGGCTGTTGGCAGGATAAAAGCAAATTACGACCAAGTGGCGAAGCGCTATCGGGATGGTGAGCAATCCATAACGACACTGGAAAGCTGGAAGAAGTATCTGGATATAGAATGAAAAGTGCTTACATGCTAGCTCTGGAGGTGATTTTTAGATGTTGGGATACCACCTACAGATAAATGGATTGCCATTATGTAGAGACAATGAGTGTTTGAACCGGGAAGGAAATAATAAATGAGACTTCAAAGTATACTGTTACCCCAAAAGGAAATATGTCCCATAAGTGACCTTTACTACCATAAATATGTGGAAGGACAAATCGATTTTGACGGTTACTTCAACCTTTTTCAGATAAAAAAGCACAAGAAGTATACGGATATCACTGGGCTTAAGCTGTATCTTTCCGCTCCGGGATTTAAAAAGATTGCTTTGATGCACGACCGGGAGGAAGTGGCGGTATATGAAAAAGCTGAGAGTGGACAGAACCTGAATATGGATAATGGGGGCTCCAAGGAGAATCATACGGCTTTATCTTCAGGATCCAGAGCTTTTGGTGTATTCAATTTTCCCTATGCCGACTATGATGAAGGCGTTTTCTGGTTCAGGCTTTACTATGATGAGAAATCCAACATCGATCCTGAGCACCTCGAGGTAAGAGGCTTCATGGGTGGCGAGATCGCTACTGCGAGAGATGTAAATATCGTTGTGGATATCTGCACCTTCAGAAGAGAGCCTTACGTATACAGAAATATGAAGTCTCTCATGACCATGATAGAAGACGCCAAAAAAGCGAAGCTTGAGGGTGACACACTTGGATGTAAAGAGGTCTCCGACCATCTCAAAGTATTCCTGGTGGATAACGGACAGACTCTCAGCCAACACCAGGACATGACTGAGCTTGTGAAGAAGAGCGATGGAATCATCAGCATCTTCCCCAATAAAAACTACGGAGGTGCAGCAGGCTTTACAAGAGGCATGCTAGAGGCTCTGAACCATAAGGAAGAGTACGGGATTACCCACGTGCTCCTCATGGATGACGACGCGGTATTTGATCCGGATGTTTTCGTGAGAGCCTATGGATTTATGGCAACTGTCAAGGAAGAGTACAGGGATCTGAGACTAGGCGGGACGTTGTTACGAGAGGATTATCAAAACATTATCCATGCTTGTGGGGAGTCTTACGGTGACTTTAAGGTTATTAATAAAAACCTCATTACTGATATAAGTAAATACGAAAATTGTATAACCCCCGGGATTTTAAGTACAGATAATGAAAACACAGATTATTCCGGATGGTGGTGCTGTTGCTATCCAATACAGCTTATTGAAAGAAATAAACTGCCTATCCCATTGTTTATTCATTCTGATGACATGAATTTCGAATTACAGTTTTTAGATACCGGAACAGTATTTTTGAATGGCGTCGGTGTATGGCACAAGGGTTTTGAACTGACCTTTATAGGAACCAATGCCTACTATGATACCAGAAATCTACTGATTACGGCTGTATTAGGAGATAGTACCGGTAAAGTTACGAAATCATATGTTAAGAAGAAGATATTGAGACTTCTGACAGTTTACATTTTCAGTTATCAGTATGCTGCAGTGAAGCTGATTTATAAAGGATTGTTAGACTTTCTCAAAGGTCCGGAATGGTTATACACCCAGAATGCGGAGGAGCTTAATAACAGGCTTCGTGCTGAATATGCAGAAGACTTTCCTTTGAGGCCGATGGATGAGTTGGAACTTCCTGAGGAAACATTGGCAGAGATAAAAAAATATAAGAAAAATTATGGTATCGATGAAATAGAATATGTTTATCGTCCCAATGCGAAGTACAAAAAAAAGAAGTATATTTTCAATTTTCTTACCTTAAACGGTTGGATTTTGCCCGCAAACAAGGATATGGTTCCTCATACATGTACTGAAAAACTATTTGAAATTTTTAGAAGCAAAAGGGTAGTATTCTACGAATTAGCCAATGATAAAGCTGCGGTAGTCAATAAGGACTACAGGGAACTGTGGAATTATTTTATGATTTTGATAAAGGCAAATAAAGCGATAGATGACAGATTCGATAAGGCGAAGGAGTCCTACAGACAGGATTTGGTAAAGTATACCACCAAAGAAAGCTGGAAGAAGTATTTGGGGATTTAATTTACGACGCCCGATAATGAGGTTTTCACTTTGTTGAGTGTCCAGACTTTAGGGGACAGAATAGTATTAAATCTGGGTTTTTCTGTGGTCGATAATTGTTGGGGGAGAAATGAAAAAATTAAAAAGTATCATTCCGATAGTGTTTTCATTCTTGCTGACACTAGGTTTGACATATTTTATATATTACAAGTTTGGATATGCTCCATGGGGAAATCGTTCGCTGGCAACGGATGATGGTTACTGGCAGTACATGGATTTCTTTGGATTTTACAAAGATCTTCTTGAAGGCAAGCAAAATCTGGCATTTTCATTCAGTAATGGTTTGGGGATGCCGGGAGTAGCTTTTTTTGCGTATTATCTTTCTTCTCCATGGAATCTGTTGATATCTTTTTTTAATAAAGAAAGCTTTCATGATTTCTTTGATCTTATTGTAGCCCTTAAGTTTGCAACTTCTGCAGCTACAGCTTGCTATTTCTTGAAGAAGAGATTTAAGGAAAAAATCGATCCGATCATTAGTGTAGCTCTTTCTTTATCATTCGCATACATGCAGTATAGTTTCTCCAAAGCCGCATGCGTAATGTGGCTTGATGGAGTATATATGCTGCCATTGATTTTATTGGGTGTTTATAAGCTTGTATGGAAGAAAAAACCTTTGTTATTATCGGTAAGCGTTGGTCTTGCGATTCTTTTCAACTGGTATACCGCTGCCATTGACTGTATGTTTTCAGGTTTATGGTTCCTCATGGAATATTTTATCTGGCTTTCAGAAACCTTGGAGAGAGAAAATGCTGCAGCTGAAAATAATCACAAAGCTATATTCAATGCAAAGACTTTCCTTGAAAAAGCATTATCTTATTGTGGCGCAATGGCCTTAGGAGTCGGATTATCATGCATACTTTTCCTCCCCATGTTGTCTCAGATGCTTCTGGCAACAAGAGGAAGCGTTGACTGGCGAACTCTTGGAATGGGTTTCCACGGAAATATTATAAATGTAATAAAAGGTTATTCTATTGGCATGGCAAGCAGACGGGGAGAGTTAAGTCTGTTTTGTGGTGCTCTTATTTTGGTGGGAGTCATAGGTTTTTTTGCATTAACTCATGTAAAGAATAGTATAAAAAGGTTAGTCGGAATAGTACTTACGATTGGGATACTCAGTTGTTACTGGCAGCCGTTATATTTTGTGGTATCAATATTTCAGGACGCAAGCAGCTATTATTACCGTGGAGAATATGTTTGCTGTATGACGATGCTTTTTATAGCAGGCTATTATTTTTCTGAAAAGAAATACAAAGAAAACAAGCTGTTATACGTGATTGTTGTGTTATATTGTATGACATTGCTGCTGTTTGATTACATTAAGCCGGACTCGGAATTAAAAAATATATATTTTACTGTCATTGCTCAGATTGCAGCATTGGCACTGTGGATGGGTATAGCTGATAACGCGGGAAAGACTATTCGGGCTAAGGTGATGTCAGTTTTGTTGTGCCTGCTTATAGTATTTGAAATGGGCTATAATGCATCACTTCTTATGGAGCAGTATTCATCGCTTACAGATACTGAAGCATATAGAGATTATGAGACCCATCAGGAAAAGCTGGTAAACAGAGTCATCGAAAATGATAATTCTGCATATCGAATGACACAGACCGCGGCAAGATCCGGAGCCATAAACCAGCTTGCTAATCTCAATGAATCCATGGGATTTGGTTATTGGGCTATAGAAAACTATATATCTATGCCTGTAAAGACACAGGTTGAATTTCTGAAAAAGTCAGGATATGTAGTATATAGAAGCATCCTGGTAGAAAAGGTCATGTCTATTCTCCCGATAGATTCGCTTCTTGGTGTTAAATATGTTCTGTCACCTTATGATTATGAGCATTTGATCCATAAAAAAGATTTGGGTAAAGGAAACGGAAAGTCAGTATATGAAAATCCATACTTTATGCCCATGGCGTTTAAGATAAATTCCGTAGAAGAGTTCTCTGAAGATTTTGGGGACAATACATATCTATGGCAGAATGCACTACTGGAATATATCGATTCTGATGCAGAGGGTGTTATAGTTCCAGCCGTTTACTCTGTAACTGAGGAAAGTGAAAGTTCGAGGATCTTCAATATTGAAATACCGGAGGGAAGATATGCCCTTTATGGAAATGTCCCATGGTTTTCGGCAGGAGAAGAACCCTGGTGGCCCAAGGAAGGTGCTATACTTGATCTTAACGGAAGATTGAGTATGAAATATGCTGGTGTCAACGGCATGACGAATTTTTATGTTCCTACTTCAGAAGGGGATACCGGCGCCTATATAAAAATAAGCTCAGGCGTATTGGATCTGTTCAGAGAACCGCAGATATATCTGGTGAATCTGGATATTCTTAAGAAAGTAAGTGAAAATGCCGTAAATGCAGAGCCGGATGACCTTATGGTAAAAAATGGTCTCATGACATGCCATGTTAGTGCATCCGAGGGAGAATCTCTATTCACATCTATACCCTATACTAAAGGCTGGACCATCACAAGAAATGGTGAGGTTATCAAACCTGTGCTGATAGAAGACTGTCTTACGGTTATACCTTTGGTTAATGGTGATAATGATATCAGGATGGAGTATCATACACCATATCTTGCTGCCGGGGTGATTGCGTCTATTGCCTCAATGATTATTCTTTTCGTATGGTCATTCATGGTGAAGGAAAAGAAACAAGTATTATAAACTGTTGTTTGCGAAAAATAAAAGGACTCGTTAGTGTCATGAAAAAAGTATCAATCATAGTTCCGTGTTATAACGAACAGGAAGCTCTGCCTATTTTCTTTGAAGAGACAAATAGAATATTATCTTCTTTGGATTATGAAAATGAGATCATCTTTATAAACGACGGTTCCCGGGATGAAACACTCGAGATATTGAAAAACCTGGCATGCGAGAATTTAAATGTTCGATTCATATCGTTTTCCCGTAATTTTGGAAAAGAAGCAGCCATGTATGCCGGTTTTTGTAATGCCACCGGTGATTATGTTACTGTTATGGATGCAGATATGCAGGATCCGCCTTCGCTGTTACCTCAGATGATTGAAATACTTGAAACCGGAGAGTTTGACAGTGTTGCAACGAGAAGAGAAACCCGTGTCGGTGAGCCACCAATCAGATCCTGGTTTGCTAAAAGATTTTATAAACTCATCAATAAAATATCGGATGCAGATGTAGTTGACGGAGCTCGTGATTTCAGACTGATGAAGCGTGAAATGGTGGAAGCTATGGTAGAAATGGGTGAGTACAACCGGTTTTCCAAAGGTATTTTTGGATGGATAGGTTTCAGAACATATTGGCTCCCCTATAAGAATGTAGAGCGTGTGGCCGGAGAAACAAAATGGAATTTCTGGAAACTGTTTAAGTATGCAGTAGATGGAATAATCAACTTTTCTCAGGTTCCTTTGGATATTTCTTCATGGCTTGGGATGGTCATGACATTTTTTTCTTTTGTTTTCCTTATATTTATAATTGTCAGGAAGCTATGCTTTGGAGACCCCGTTGATGGATGGGCTTCAACAGTATGCATAATTGTGTTTATTGGAGGCCTTCAGTTGTTCTGCCTTGGCGTCATGGGAAAATATGTCGCCAAAACCTATATGGAGTGCAAAAAAAGACCTCATTATATCATTGCAGACAGCAATATAACGAATGTAAAAAAAGTAAATTGAAGTATTTCTGTGAGGAATGAATCCGGAACAGAAAAGATGAAAAGTAACTATAAAAGTCAAGGATTTTCAATATATTACTGTGACATAATTGTCCGTTAAGTGGTGTAAGAATGAGAATAAGAAATAAAACCAATATGATATTCCTGATGATACTATCAGTGCAATTGTTATTTTTGGTATATAAAATCGACTCGTTCCCAAATGTATTTATCGATGAAGCAAACGGAATGTATGATGCATGGTGTCTGGCTCAATGGGGTGTGGACAGCCATTTGATAAAGAATCCGGTGTACTTACAATCTTATTGGGGACAGGGACAGAGTATCCTGTATCCAATACTTGGCGGATTATCTATGAAGCTGTTTGGGTATAAAATATGGGCGTATAGGATTCCGCTTATAATGATTGCTTTATTAAACACAGTTGTGGTTTACTATGTATCATGTAAATACAAAGTCAGAGAAAAGCTATTTTATATTCTTACAATCTGCACATCGCCTTACTTATTAACTATGACAAGATTTAGTATGGATTGTAATGTGGCGATTTATATGATTTCTATAGGTTCCATGGTTATATTTGCCGGTGTGAGTGAATTAAATCATATAAAAAGAAAAATACTTTTAATGATTGGAATTTCCTTTTTAGCGGCTTCAACATACTCATATAATGTATCATGGATTTTTTTGCCGGTATATATACTGGTTATTTCCGCATATCTGATAAAGAGCGGGAAATTAAGAATATCGGAATTAATGTATACAGGCACGACGATGCTCATAGAAATGCTTCCGATAATTATATTTGCAATCAGAAGCAACATAGAATCACTAAATCAGACCATACAAATATTATGGTGGACTTCGCCTAAACTTCCGATAGGAAGGCGAGATGCGTCTATTATTGTCTTCGATAAGAACATTATCCTTAATATTGCACATAATGTATATGACGGCATGAAGATGTTCTTAAGCGGAACTGACGGTTTGAGTTGGAACAGTGTTGCAAATTTTGGACCTTATTATATGTTCTCTCTCCCTTTTTTTATTATTGGGATTTTCGTATTGATTAAAAGAAGAAGCATGTTTGATGGGATAACATTAGCACAGCTGATTGCCATGATTCCGATTGTGATTATAGTTACACCAAACTATAATCACTGGATGTTTTTGCATATCCCTGTTTTATATATAATCGCATGTGGGATTGCAGAATGTTATTTTTCGTTGAACTCCGATAAAAAAATCATCATTGCAATCGCGGCAACCTATACCATCTTTTTTTCCTGGTTTGCAAAACTATATTTCACATCAGATAGATATACTGGATTTAATACTGACGCAAAATTGCAATTGGAGCGGTTAAATACTTCAAATTATGAGAGAGTATATTTTGCATCGGATGATTCTGATTTTATTTGTATGATCAGATGGGCGCTCCCGGTACCACCTTATGACTTTCAGTCGACCAAAGATTACCCGTTTTCTTTAGATCATTTGACTACAAATGATCTATACTCAAATTTTGAGAGATTATCTGAGGTTAGAGATAATTACTATGAAAATGAGGGGGATTCCTTGTATATAATTCAAGACAGTTTTTTTGATTTATATGATAATAAACAATACGTAACAGAAGATAAAGCGATATATTTAAACGGCAGGAAGTATATTGTATACAGCTGATTTATATTGGGGTTTATATAAAAGGTACATAATAACCGGGGAGCAGGCAGATAAATGGATATCAGAAATTCGGATAAAAAGCCAATACTATATGTTATAATACCCTGCTACAATGAGGAGCAGGTTCTTCCGATTTCTTCAAAATTATTTTTAGAGAAGATAAACAGTCTTGTGTCCAGTGGAAAGGTCGGAGATGACTCCCGGATTATGTTTGTGAACGATGGTTCTAAAGATGCAACATGGAATCTAATAAAAGAATACGCAAAGGAAGACGAACATTTTACAGGTATTTCTCTAAGTCGTAACAGAGGGCATCAGAATGCTGTTCTTGCAGGGCTAATGGAGGCCATGGATTATTGCGACATAACTATATCCATTGATTGTGACGGGCAGGATGACATCAACGCAATGGATGAGATGATTGAAAAGTATTATCAGGGTTATGAAGTGGTTTATGAGGTCAGGTCGAACAGAGAAAAAGATACATTTTTTAAAAGATTCTCAGCGGAGAGTTATTACAGGATGCTTGATAAGATTGGTGGAGTTGAAATTGTATACAACCATGCTGACTATAGACTTATCTCAAAAAAGGTCTTAAAAGAGTTTGCCAACTTTCATGAGGTGAACTTGTTTCTTAGGGGGCTCATTCCGTTGGTTGGATTTCCAAGCACAAGTGTTTTCTATGAAAGGCACGAGAGAATTGCAGGAGAGAGCCATTATCCTTTGTCAAAGATGCTTACCTTGGCCTTTGATGGGATTACAAGTCTCTCTATAAAGCCAATCAGACTTATCATATGTTTTGGTTCACTGGTTACATTTATGTCATTCATCGGAATCATTTGGGCGGTTATAGGATTCTTCAACGGCAGCACCGTAGCTGGTTGGGCGAGTATAATATGTCTCATCTGCTTTTTCGGTGGAGCAAACATACTGGCTCTCGGTATAATCGGCGAGTATGTTGGTAAATCATACATAGAGATAAAAGCGCGACCAAGATATATCATAAGTGAAAGGACTTATGAAAAAAAGGTATCTGTTGAAAAAGAGTGAGTTGATGGTGCATAGTAATGTTGGGCATTTAACCATTGGATTTAAAATGATGCGTAGGAAGGAATCGTTATAAGTGACAAAAGGAACTATAAAGAAAAACTACATATTGAATGTAGGAAATCAGCTGATGAATATCCTTGGCACACTGGCGACGACACCATATCTTTCCAGGGTACTGGGGGCAGATGGTATCGGCGCCTTTTCTTACGCTGAGGCTATTGCTTCATATTTTGTGCTGGTAGCGATTTTGGGTACAGGTACTTATGCCCCAAGAGAGATTTCCTATGTTCAGGATGATAAAGAAAAACGCAGCAGGGTATTTTTTGAGGTTCTGCTCTTCAGGTTCATAACTACGGCTTTGATGCTGATGATTTATATCATATGTATGCGTAACAAAGTTCTTCTCTCCATTATGTCCATAAACATATTGGCGGTGGCTTTTGATGTAAGCTGGTTTTTTCAGGGAATTGAAGCATTTGAAAAGATAGTCACAAGAAATATAGTATTCAAGATACTGTATTTACTTTTTGTTTTTTTATTTATAAAATCCCCGGGAGATCTTTTAAAGTATACATTGGGTTCAGCAATACTGAATATTGCCGGTAATGTTTCCCTCTGGAGTTACCTTCCGGCGTATATCACCGGACAAAAAATCACAGAAATCAGAGCCTTCAGGAATTTAAAAGTGATTTTGTCCCTCCTTGTGCCGACCATAGCTATCCAAATATATACTATCTTTGATAAAACCATGCTTGGATTGTTTACGGAAACAGACTTTGAAAATGGCTACTATGAGCAGGCCATGAAGATAATAAGAGTTGTACAAGTTGTGGTAACTGCCCTTAGTGCAGTGATGGCTCCGAGAATCGGATACTATTTTTCAAAGTCAAGACAAGATAAAGTCAGGGAATATATGTTGAAGGCTTTTCGATTTGTCTGGCTTATAAGTATACCGCTTGCTTTTGGAATAATGGGAATTTCGGACAATCTGGTTCCCTGGTTTATGGGCACTGGGTATGATAAGGTGATCATACTTCTAAAGATACTGCCTATTCTGACGGTAATCATTGGTATAAGTCAGATTACGGGCATTCAGTATCTGATACCAACAAACAGACAGAATATACTGACTAAATCAGTTGTTATTGGCGCCACGGTCAATTTCTGCATAAATCTCATCCTTATACCTAAACTCTATTCGGTGGGCGCTGCGATTGCGTCAGTGATTGCAGAAATAGTGATAACCGGAATTCAGTTATGGTATGTGAGAAAGGAGCTTGATGTAAGAGAAGCTATGATATCCGGGAAAAATTACCTCCTGGCAGGAATAGTGATGATTATAGTACTCAGATTGGAAAATCTGAAGTTTACAGTATCGGTAACGCATACGATGTTGATGATTTTCTCAGGATCACTGTGTTATTTCGGGATGTTGCTAATCATGAAGGATGAGTTCTTTATAAATAATATTTGGGAAATAGTGGATAGAGTTAAGAGATATCGTAGGGATAAAACCAATGACTGAGAATACATATAGCAGTAATATGTAAGCTAATCTGGGGAGGTCTTTTTATGAGCAAACGGGTATTAAGTAAAAAAGCGATAACAGTGTTATCCGCTTTTTTACTGTTTTACATATTTTACAGTGTGATAAATCCCATTGTGCCATTTGATACAGATGACTGGTACTATATGGGATATTTTCGTTACCCTGTTCCTCTTTGGGGGGATTGGAATCCTACCAGGATCCTACCTGAGATACTTATGCCAAATGTTTCTATTCTGGCAGCATATACTTTATATCCCATAACTGGTGACTATATAGGGTCTATGGTTATTATGTATGCCATGGTTATGGCGTTGTTCCTTACCGTTTTGTGCGTTCAGTTGTATGAATATTTGATTTCACTTAATTCCGACAAGCGGATTTCGTTTATTTTAACTGTACTGTGGGTACTTATTCATTTTACATTGCTGATAAAGTCTGATAAAGGTAATGTCTGGCTTTTTGGTAGTATCACTGCAGCCTGTTATTTTTATTACACTATTCCTGCAATTATGAACGAAGCCATAGTTTTATACCTGATAAGGAAACGGAATGATGAGAAAACTTCGGTAATTAGTCGTGTTGTCTTGGTTATACTTGGATATTTTGGAGTTTTTTCAAATTTGTTTCCTGCAATAATCCTTGTGGCTTATGCAGGGGTGGATGTGTTGTATGGTTTTTCTAAAGGGTTAAAACAAAAAGCGTACAGCTTCTATCTCATCCTTCTGTTTTTGATAAGTATCATATTTGAAATATTCGGTGGAAGAGCAGCGGGTTTTAACACCATCGACCTGGCAGGAACCATTACTGAGCTGACGAAAAACGTATTTAGTTACAATAAGTTAATACTATCATCTGCGCTAGTACTATTGATATTGCCACTACTTTCGAACAAGAATAAAGCTGTAAGGGAATCTGAAAATGCTGAATCTATCTGGATCATGCTTGCCGCTATCCCTGTGACACTATTTCTCATCCTTGTTTGTGCAAAAACCGGAGCCTGGTACATAGGGAGAGCCGACGTACATCTTGTTTTGGTTTTCTACCCGCTTTTGTCGGTTTTCTGTCTAGTGACAATCCGTCTGAAGAAAGACTTTGCTGATTCCAAGAAGGTTTTTGCAGTCTTGGCTTTGGCAATGTTGTTAAATCTTATTCCTTTAACTTCCTATAACGAAAACTTTTACAAGCCTTCCAATACAATCGCAATTAATCCGGAAATTTGCAAAAGAGTGGGAGAAGATATAGTTTCACAAATTGTGGAAGCAGAGAATCAGGGGCTTAAACAGGTAGACCTCCATGTTCCGAAGTTTGAAACAGAGGATAACTGGCCGATAGTAAAATATGCCGGGGGGCCACAAAGTCGTTTCTCCTATACATTATGGCGGCATGGACTCATTGAAGATGGAATCAGCATTAATCTGATTTTGGATGAAGAGAAGAATAAAGAGTTTGGGATAGGGTGAAAACTGGGTATATATCATTTAATTATGTGACTTCCACAGAGGGCATTATCCTTAGGTATGCGAGATTAATGAAAGACGAAAACGTTATATGATTCTAAGTATGTATTATGCACTGATAAGATTTATAAAATTTATATTTATACCCATGGTGACAGTGATCCTGTTCTACAGAAAGAGAAAACAGAAGCTTTCTGTAAATCGGGATTTCTTTATGTACCTCGGTATGGCGATAGCCGGTAATGTTATAACAACGAGCCTTATCATGATTATGGCAAGAAAGATAGCAATGAGAATTGCGGGGATTGAGCTACCATACAATAAGTGTTATTTAGTGATAGGAGTGCTGCTGGCAGCTTTCGCATTACCAAAGCTTCTGGAGATGCTTTCACATATGTCACAGAAGGTTTTTCACATGAGTGAAAGTGAAGTATTGAAAAATGCGATAGATTATTACTTTTTGATGGTTATCGCTGTAGTGTGCTTTGGAACTCAGATTGGGCTCACTACGTTTTACTTTAATCTGCCCTATGGTGTATATAGAAGACTGTACCTAGCTGCCTGCTTGGCGGCGGCTTTTAAGGTGATACTGGCTTTGACGGACGATAGTGCTAAGGATTCCCGATCCGATGTCGATGATACAGGTAATAAACAAAGCACTACAGAAATTATGGGAAGGAAATTGAAAGAGAATAAACTTATCCTTCTTAGCATACCTGTTGCTTTGGTATTTTATCTTGCTTTTCCGTCAGAGCACTACCTTTATCAGCAGTTCCTGGCACCACTTATCATAGGATGCGTAGGAATAAGGATAAGGAAGATATTTATTGCGGCGTTTGTGCCGTCAACAATTGTTATTTTTGTTATGATGATGGCTTCACTTAGTGGGGCGATTAATAGTATGGCAACTAGTGTAAGAAATATCAGAAGCTATTGGGGACATATATCACCTACTGATTTCGGAACAGCTATTCTGATGATAGTATGTTTTGTTTGGATTTTATTTAAAGATATTCCTGAAGAACTTTTTGTCATACCTGCCGCTTTTTCTCTTTTTATTTCTTTCTATGTGACCAGATGTACTACTTCGGGATATCTTACAGTACTTTTGATAGCGATATTTATTTGTAGGGCATTTGAAAAAAAATTTGTTAAAAAAAAGGGAAAACTCAAGTGGGGACAAAAAATTATGGACGTAGTTATGATGCTTATGTTTCCAGTGCTGGGAATCATCACTATTGCCATGGTGTACGCTTATTATAAAGAAGTGCCATTTGCTGGAACTCTAAACACTATTTTTCATAATAGACTTTTGCCAGCAGCTAACATGCTTGCTGAGCATGGACTTAAACCATTTGGAACCTTCTTTGAAATGCATGGATTCGGTGGGTCAACCATTCATGGAGATAATCCATACACTTTTATAGATTCTTCCTATCCTCAAATCCTCATAAGATACGGTATTGTTACCTATATATTAGCCAATGTAATGTGGGTATACACAATCTGGAAAGCACTAGAGACAGGAAACAGACGTGAAGCTTTTGTTATGACCATACTTGCAATGGATTTCGTTATGGAACATCATTGGTATGAACTAAGTTACAATGTTTTCGTACTTCTTCCTTTTGCTGACTTTTTCGAAAGCACTGAGCAAAAAGAAAGTGATGTTAAAAGAAAAAATAGGAACATTGGAGAAAGGTGGAAAAACAAAATGTGTGTATTCATTTTTTTCGGGATGTGTTTGGTTCAACTATTTGTATTATTTTTGTTATTACCAACTATTTTTTCTTGGCTTAGAACTATTTTTATAAGTTATGGACTATACGGCGGTGGGAATAGAAATGGAAAGATAGTGTTCGCTGTCGAAACCTTCATACTTGTGATGATTCTTGCTTTTATTTTGAACTTAAGTTGGTTAATAACAGATATATTATCAAATGAGAAGTTAAGAAAGAGTTACATTATCCTTCTAGCTTGCACTTGCGTAATTAACTTTGGTTTGCTAATCTCCGGCAATTCAATGATCATTAGAATTACTAATGATAACAGGAAGAGGATTGAAAGTGAAAGAGACATTTTAGAATATATAATCAAAGTAGCATCTGGTAAAGTATATGCTGATAAACTACCAGAAGTATACATTAGGAACATTAAGGGCATGAGAAGGTCATATTTATGTGGCGAAGACTTTGCAAGATATGATGATGCAACAGTTGTAACAGATGCCTCTTGGAATTCACATTGCCTAGAAGCAAAAGGCTTTTTATATTTGCAGATTTCGGAGGAAGATGCCATATATACTAGTGATGATAATGTTATAAATGCTCTGAAAGAAAAGGGTTATAAATTGGAAGAATATAACTCATATGAATATAAAGTTGATTTGATGACTTTGGCAGAAATGAATGAGGTCGACATCTTGGATGATGGAGATATAAAGTTGGAAGGCACAGAACATCAACTTATTCATGGACCGTATATAGAACTATACGATGGTAGATTTATTGCAAAATTTGGGATGAGGCTTTTAAAGGATGATTTTTTACAGGATGACAAGATTTGTACGCTAAGGTTATCGGCTTTCTCCGGAAATCAGGTGAAGACTACTGTGGATTTATATAGAAGAGATTTTGACGATGAGGGAAACATTGACTTTGAAGTGGCCTTCAGCGGAGGAGGACAGAACTATGAATTCCTTGTATTAACTGAAGAAGGTGTGGTAATGGAAATAAGTTCAATATCCTATAAGAGGAATCTCGAGGATGATGTAAAAGAAAAAAATTAACGATAAAACAGAGTTATAAGAATAGAGTATTATGCATTGATGGAAAACCCTATAAAGCGTTACTAATAGTGATCTGGTATTGAAGGATTGAGGATACATAATCAGGCGAATAACCAGAATTATTGGTTATTAGAATTTTTTATTATCAATATGACCTTAATGAGGAAAGACTGCCAATTACCAGATGGTGGTTTCCTGGATATAGTCTACATATATAATGAGAAAAAAGAAGAGAACACACAAATACCACTTTGGAACTGAGGGAAATACTGTAATTATTTTGGAAAAGTACGCCATGATAGAGTATATCTATAACGATAAGGGAAATTATTTCAAAAAAATCCAAAAATCTTGGATAGAAACTTTGCAGAAGAACAAATTGTTGAGTGATAGTAAGTAATAAGTCATTGGGATAGAAGTAAAAGTTATGTGTTCCGGTGGCTCTTATCTTGAAGGAGACTCAACAACACACTCATTTTTGTTGTGATTCACTTGGGTTAATGGTATACTGTTTAGGTTTAAAAAGATAACGATTTATAAATCCTTTCTAAGGCTAGTAAATTGTGGGGAGAGATAGTTTAACATGGATAGTATGATAGAAAACAGTAATAAAAGAAAGTACGCAGAGAGACTCTTTATGATAGTTCTTGCAGACGCTTTTACTATAGCCCTTTCCTATTTTTTGGCATTATGGATAAGATTTGACTTTTCTATATCCAATACACCTACACAGGAGATTAATAAAGTAATACTTTTCATACCCTTTGCTATAAGCATAACCTTTGTAGTTTATTACATTTTCAGGTTGTATCACAGCATCTGGAGATTTGCCAGTGTATCGGAAGTCGCTCATATTATATTAGCTTATGCCGTCATTGCGGTTATTCTTCCTGTGTTTGATATATTTGGCCCTATCAGGATTCCAAGAAGTGTAATTCTTATGGCATATATTATAAGTCTATTCTTCTGCTTCATGATACGTTTTGGATATAGGCTTGTAAGATATATCGTAAATGATGACAGATTTGTTCGGGAAGATATGGGTGTAGACAATGTACTTCTTATCGGCGCAGGACAAGCTGCCAGAGAGATACTTAAAGAACAGCAGTTAAGCAACAAGAGGGAGTTTATAGTTAAAGCTATAGTAGATGACAGCCCTCTTAAACAGGGAAGGTATCTCGAGGGACACAAGGTAGAAGGTACAAGAAATGATATTCCAGAACTTGTAAAAAAATATGACATCAACAGGATAATTTTTTCAATTCCCACGGCCAAGCCAAAAGAAAAGGCAGATATTCTCAATATATGCAAGGAAACCGGATGCAAAGTACAGACTGTTCCAGGCATAAGCCAGCTCGTAAGTGGCGAAGTCACCATAGCTAAGATAAGGGATGTTGAGATTACAGATCTTTTGGGAAGAGATGAGATTCATATCAATCTTGATGAGATTTTTGAGGCTATCAAGGGCAAAGTTATCATGGTAACAGGTGGAGGGGGCTCTATAGGTTCCGAACTTTGTAGACAGATAGCTGCAGCAAAGCCAAAGCAGCTTATCATATTCGATATCTATGAGAACAATGCTTATACTATAGAGCAGGAGCTTAAAAGAAAGTATCCTGAACTTGACTTGGTAACGCTTATAGGGTCAGTTAGAAATGAGTCAAGGATAGAAAGTGTCATAAAAGAGTATCATCCTGACGTTATTTACCACGCGGCGGCACATAAACATGTTCCTCTTATGGAAAAGAGCCCAAATGAAGCTATCAAGAATAATGTTATGGGAACTTATAAAACTGCCAAGGCGGCAGCAGAGAATGGTGTAAAGAGATTTCTTCTCATCTCTACAGATAAGGCGGTTAACCCCACCTCCCTCATGGGCGCTAGCAAGAGAATATGCGAAATGATCATACAGATGATGAGTAGAAAGCATCCTGAAACAGTGTTTATGGCTGTAAGATTTGGCAACGTACTTGGTTCCAACGGTTCTGTTATTCCTCTTTTTAAAAAGCAGATAGCAGAAGGAGGACCGGTTACAGTCACGGATGAAAACATCATAAGATATTTTATGACTATACCGGAAGCGGTATCTCTTGTCCTTGAGGCAAGTCACTATGCAAATGGGGGGGAAATATTCGTTCTTGATATGGGAAAACCGGTGAGGATTCTGGATCTTGCGAGAAATATGATTAAGCTTTCAGGATTTACTCCTGATGAAAACGGTATTCCTATAAAGATAACAGGACTTCGCCCCGGGGAGAAGCTTTATGAAGAACTCCTTATGGGTGAAGAGGGAATGCAGAAAACAAAGAATGAGCTTATTTATATAGGACATCCGATAGATATGGATGATGATAAGTTTATGGATAAGCTTAGAATGCTTGATGAAGAGTCGAAGAGCGAATGTACAGATATAAAAAAAATTGTCAAAGAAGTAGTTCCTACATACCATGAGGACTTATAGTTTAAGAAGAAAGATGGCATGTCGGAATGGCTATGCTGTCTTTTTGTGCTAAAACTTGACAACCTTTATATTAAGGGTTATTGTCTAGAAACGTGTATAGTTCTTATTTGCTGATGGCAGAAGTGATGTAAAGTCGAAAATTGGAGATGACATATTATGAAGAAAGTGCTCATTACAGGGGCTAACTCATATATAGGAACAAATTTTGAGGAGTATGTTAAAGAGCATTATAGTTCTGAATTCGAAATAGATACAATAGATATGACAAATACGAGATGGAGAGAAGAAGATTTTGGCTCCTATGATTGTGTTTTTCATGTAGCTGGTTTGGCTCATGTTGATGTCGGAAAAGTCGATGAGGCTATGAAGGCTATGTATTATGCTGTTAATACAAATTTGGCGATAGAAACTTGCAGGAAGGCAAAAGCAGATGGTGTGAAACAGTTTGTGTTTATGTCATCTGCTATAATTTATGGCGACTCTGCTCCATGTGGCAAGAAGAAAGTGATTACTAGAGATACAGAACCATCCCCAGACAACTTCTATGGAGACAGTAAGTGGCAAGCTGATAAAGGTGTGAGAGAACTTGCAGGAGATGACTTTATTGTTACAGTTCTTAGACCTCCGATGATTTATGGGAAGGGTAGTAAAGGTAATTACCCGAAACTATCTAGATTTGCGCAGAAAGTGCTCATGTTTCCGGATGTGGTTAACGAGAGATCGATGCTCTACATTGAGAACCTCTGTGAGTTTTTATGTCAGGTGATGATAAGAGGTGAAGGTGGTATTTTTTGGCCGCAGAATGAATCATACGCGAATACGAGTAAAATGGTTAAATACATAGGGCGTCTTCATGGTAACAAAGTAGTTCTTAGCAAATTTATGGGTTTCGGTGTAAGGATTGCCTCTAGGGTATCTGGAAAGATTGGAGGATTGGTCAATAAGGTATTTGGAAATCTTACATACGACAAGACGATATCTAAGTATGACTTCAAGTATCAAAAGTATAGTTTGAAAGATTCTTTAGCTCGCACAGAATTAAATCAGTATCAAGAACTTCAAAAACAATTAAAATCTGACTTTAATATTAAGTTTTCGATAATTACGATTTGTTTCAACTCAGAATCTGAAATAAGAAAAACTATAGAGTCGGTGTTGGCTCAAGATTATTATGGGGATGTTGAATATATCATTATTGATGGTGCATCTAAGGATAGAACTGTTGAGATAGCGGAATCATATAGATCACAATTTATAAGAAAGGGGTACAGATATATTATTTCCTCCGAACCAGATAATGGTATATATGATGCTATGAATAAAGGAATTAAAAAATCGACAGGCGATATTGTTGGGATAATAAATTCTGGTGATTGGTATGAAAAAAATGCGTTGAAAACAGTTGCTTTGACTTATAATTCAAGTCCTTTTGATATGTTCTATGCGGATATTAATTTAGTAAAAGCAGATGGAAAAGTAATTGTTAAACATAGCCGAAAAGACAAATATATTACGAGTCGACATTGGAATCATCCTACGAGTTTTGTGACGAAAAAAACATATGAAGAGATAGGATTATATCGATGTGTAGGGATTCATGATGACTTTGAATTTTTTTTAAGAGTAAGAAGGGCTGGTAAGAGGATAAAAATAAAAAACGTGGTACTTGCAAACTTCATGATGGGTGGGACAAGTAATAACAAGAGTTTAAAAAAGAGCCTGGAAAGGGTACGAGACCGCTACAACTGTTATAGAGTTAATTCGTATGGTCCTTTATATCTTATTGAGTGTGTTGGTATCGAGATAGTTAAAGCAATTTTAAGTTAGTAAATCCGTTATGTAAAAAGGTGTATTTATGAAGATATTATTGTTTTATATGGGATATATTCCAGGGCAGCGTTATGGCGGACCTGTAACAAGTATGTATCATTTTTCGGAAATGTTTGGCGAAGAGATTGACGTAAAAATAGTATGTAAAGATCATGATTTCTTGAAAAAAAATAGATATGAAGATATTGACGATGGATGGAATTCTGTTGGAAAAGCGAAAGTTCTTTATTTAGATGATAGTAGATTTAATAAGAAAGAGTTTGAGTTGATAATTGACACAGAGATGCCTGATGTTATTTACTCTTCAAGCATTTTTTTGGCGGAACTTACTTTACCATTACTCACAATAGCAAAGAAAAAAAGAATTCCAATGATCTTAGCTCCTCGTGGTGAGTTGAGCATTGATAGGATCAGGAGCAAGTGGTGGAAAAAAATACCATATTTGTGGATGCTAAGAACTAGAAATATGTTGAAAGGTATTAAGATTCAAGCGACATCACAAGCAGAAAGAGACGATATCATAAATAGGTTGGGGGTTGAGACTGGCAATATTTTTTTAGTTGAAAACATTCCATGCACAAGAGCATTTAAAGAGAACATTAATAAGAAAAGCGGAACTTTAAGAATTGTTGCAACATCAAGAATACAAAAGAAGAATAATCAGCTTTATTCTATAAAGCTTGTTAACCAGTTAAAATCGAATATTTTTTTTGATATTTATGGGCCGAAGGAAGATCCGGATTATTGGGCTGAATGTGAAAAAGAAATAAAAAAAGCTCCTAAAAATGTTAAATACACATATCGAGGTGTTCTTCCTCTTACAGAAATAGAAAAAGTCTATCTTCAGTATGATTGTTTATTACATCCCACCCATTCAGAAAACTACGGACATGTAATTGTAGAAGCATTATGTCATGATTGTCCGATTGTTATATCAAAGGGAACCACTCCTTGGGATAGTGTGCAGGATGAAGGCGCTGGATATTGTTGTGCAATTAATGATGAGAGTTACTTTATTGATTCATTAGAAAAGATTGCGCAGATGAATAATGAACAGTATATGCAGCTTGTAGATAATACAAGAAGATATACAAATAAACTACATATGGACGTTATCAAAAAGAAATATAGAGATATGTTTGAAAAAACCATTAAATTATACAACAAATAAGATGTGAGTATTTCAGAGATTAATAAGGTAAAAGATGTATAAGAATGCCGCTATTGTAAATCATTTATTTATATTTTTTTGTTTTTTTCCGTTCTTAGGCATAGGTAAAGGAACTGACATGCAGCCTTTTGCGTTGCTATTTGCATTTTTGATAATTCTGATTGAAGGAAAACTGAGACTTTTTCACTCAAAATATATAGTCTCCTTAAGCATTATCATTACTATGATTTCAATAATAAGTATTGCATTTGTACCTATTGCAGCTATTATAAAGAGATTATTTAGTTATGTTAGTGTAATAATTGTTTTTTTAGTTGCAGCCTCATTGTTTGATAGAGAAAAATATACACAATTTGAAAGAGTTTCAAAATTATACAATTGGATATGGTTTTTTGCGGGTTTAGTACAAACATTTATTAGTCGTAATTTTCTGTTATTTTTGATTCCCTCTCATCGAACGACAGCGAATAGAGGTGTGTGTGGGCTGGCAAGTGAACCATCGTTTTATGGATATATGTGTTTTTTCTTTTTTATATTTGCATTAAGCTACAAAGAACATAAGCATTTATATTGTGCACTTTCAGTGATACAAGTACTTTTGTTTTCGCAATCAACAACAGCACTTTTATATTTTGTAGTATTTGCTGGTGTATATACAGCGATAAATGTTTTGGAATTAAAACCATTACACATCTTATATGTTTTGATTGCGGCAGTGGTTGTTGTTATCTTGTTACATTATTTGATGACAACTAGGGAGAACAGTCGCATGGTGCAAATTATTCTACGTTTACTAAGTGATCCAATGGCTTTCTTCTCGACAGATGCTAGCGCCTCTTCGAGATTGAATAGCATTATAAGATCTTTTTCTAGACATGGTGTACCTACACCAATAGGATCTGGGGGAAATCTTCTTCATAGTGGGTTTGGATCAGTGTTTTATGAGTTGGGCGTGTTTTCTTTGCTTTTTTTTATCCCTATTTGGAAAAGTATATACAGTGGATATGCGAATCATAGATTGGGAAAAGCAATTACTATAACTGTCACAATAGTGATGTTATCAGGAATACAGTTAAGTTTGCCGCTAGCAGCTATGTACTATGGAATGTGTGCGACAAAGACATTAGACAGTAAAGAACTATCATAGTGAGGAGGAGACCGTTTTGGAAATATCACGGGGTACAGTGTTTGCACATAAATGTGTTTTGAATAATTTTGTAGTTATTTTGTGAATTTTGGAGGTTAGAAAATAATGATTAACGTAATGCAGCCTACTTTAGGGCAAGAAGAACTTGATGCTATTAAGGGAGTATTTGAATCTAATTGGATTGGAAAAGGAAAGCTTGTTTCTGACTTTGAAAAGATGTACGCAGAGCACCTTGGAACAACACCAGATCACGTACTTTCAACAAATTGTTGCAGTGAAGGACTTTTCAGCTCTATGCATTTGATGGGGATAGAACCAGGTGATGAGGTTATTGTGCCAACTGTGAGTTTTGTAGGAGCAGGCAATGCTGTGTGCGTAAATGGATCTAAGCTTGTGCTTTGTGATGTAGATCCAAGAACACTAAATGCCAGAGCAGAGGATATCGAAAAGGTAATTACACCAAAGACTAAAGCGATTCTTTTACTTCACTTTGGCGGTATCCCTTGTGAAATGGATAAGATTATGCCGTTGGCTGAAGCACATGGGTTAAAAGTTATAGAGGATTGTGCTGCTGGCGTTTGGTCAAAATATAATGGGCACGCTTTGGGTACGGATGGCGATATGGCTATGTGGTCATTTGACGCAATGAAAATTCTTGTTTGTGGAGATGGTTCTATTTTGCATTTCAAGAATCCGGAAGTACGTGAAAAGGCTGATAAATGGCTTTATTTCGGTTTAGAGGCAAAGAGTGGCTATGAGAATAGTGTTGCTCAAAAGTGGTGGGAATTTGATATTTCAGCATATGGCCATAGGGCAATTATGAATAATGTTACCGCAGCAATGGCTATTGAGCAGTTTAAGAAGCTTCCCATGTTCATGAAGAAAAGAGAAGCTGTTCACAATGCTTATAATGAAGGGCTTAAGGATATTGAATGGCTAGATCTTCCGTTACCTTTGGACGAAGGAAGTCGATCATCCTTCTACTTCTATCATATTCAGCTTAAGAACGCGAAGAGAGATGATCTCGCAAGGTATTTACGTGAGCGGGACATTTACACAACGTATCGTTATTTCCCACTTCATCGTGTTCCTCATTATGGTGTTGGTGGAGATTTTCCGAATGCAGATTACGCAGCTGATAACACGCTTTGTCTGCCTATGCATCAGAGTTTGACTGAGGAGGAAGTACAAGTGGTAATCGATAAGATTAAAGAGTTTGGAAAGATGTATTGCTAAAGAAAGGGGCAGCAGATGAGAATCTATTTACGACCTATTAAATTGGAAGATGGATCGAATATAGTTAAGTGGCGTAATTCAGACAAAGTTAAGGCACATTGCTTTAGTAAGATTCCAGTTACGATAGAATCCAATAAGGCTTTCTTCAAATATTATATTGAAACAGAAAAGTATAAACAGTTTATAGTAGAACGTATAGACGAAGATTATGGTGTGGCATCTTATCCTATAGCTACTATCTATTTAAAAGACTTAGATCATGAGAATCATCGTTGTGAGTTATGTATTTTCACATCTGATGATCAGGAATGGAATACAGAGAGTCAGAGTATAGCTATTAGGCAACTCCTAGATATAGCATTTACAGAATATGATATGCATAAAGTATATACCTTTGTATTTAAGGAGAATCAGGATGAAATAGACTTAATGAAGAGAGCTGGTCTAATAGAAGAGGCAATACTTAAACAAGAAGCAGTAAATAATGAAGGAAAATATGTAGATGTATTGAGAATGGCGATACTATCGAGTGATTATAGTCTTCAACAGTAGGAAGGAAAAACAATGATATATGTATTTGCTTTTCTAGGTGAATTTGGTTATGAATTGCTAAATTGGCAAGGTGTAGTAAGGAAATTTAGCCGTGGAATAGAAAGGAATGATAAAGTAGTTATTGCATCTAGAAAAGGATTATCTATTCTATATGAGACAGCTGATTTATACGTTGATATTTCAGAATTAGAATATTTTAAGAACAGTATAGCCACAGGATACGGATCTAATTGCCCAAATATAAAATTATATAGTGATTATGACAAGTATTGTAATAAAAGATTTTTCAATGGTACATATTCTATAAAGAACTACTCATATAATAAAGCGTTAAAAAGACAAATTATCTCATACGTTGAACCAAAGATAGAAGAAATATTTGGCAAGAATCAGACTATAAAATACGTGTTCAGTGATAAATGCACATATTTAGGAGGATTACAATTTGGAAGGAAACATCGAGACAAGCGTAACATATACGATAAATTAAATGTTGAAAATAATGAATATATCAAGTTAAATGCTAAAGAAGAGCTTGTAGAGATTATTCAAAGCCAGCTAAATTTTAGTTTGCATGACGATTATGTTCTTTGTCAAATGGGAAGTCGAAGTATTGTACAAAGATCTAAAGACTTTGCAGAACCAGAAGAGATTATTAACTTGATTGCAAAAAAAATGAAAGTAGTGTTACTAGAATTTAGTACTGGACGAAATAATGATAGTGGATCTCAATTCAAAGATGTTTTAAATTGTATAAGATACAAATGTAGTAGTTTGGAAGAACAGTCAGTGCTTATGGCGTATGCATCTAGTTGTTTGTTTTTTACCGAGGGAGATTTTAGAAGTCATAATTATTTGCCACCATTTTTCGGAAAAGATGTTTATTCAGTTGCTCCATCAACAGTATACCAACTTCCTACTACGCCGATAGATTTTTGGAATAAAAATGTATTCACTTTTGGTGGGCAGATTATCCAAATATTTAGTGAGCAACTACTCGATATTAATTACTCCAAGGATTTTGCAGAAAAAATCTTAGCAAATCGGAAGGACTAAATATATAAATGAATCGTAGAACTGGCATTATTTTATCTTTTTTTTATACAGGGTTAGAAGTAATAGTGACTTTTCTTTTGACACCGTATATTATTAGGACTTTAGGCAATGCAGAATATGGAGTATACAAGCTTTGCGAGTCTATTACTACATATTTGCTTCTTTTAGATCTTGGCATGGGTCAGACGGTAGTCAGGTATGTTTCTAAATACAGGGCCAATGATGACAATATCGGTATTTCTAAAACGGTGGGATTGTCAACAATTATATATGGAGCTATAGGTGTAATAACTCTTGTCATAGGAGGGATTCTTATATTTTTGTCTCCATTTCTATTTGGCAAAGGGTTATCCAACCAGGAATTATTTCAAATGAGACAGCTGCTCACAATTACAACTTGCAATGCGGCAATATCATTAGGAACAACTGGTTTTTCGAACACAATAATATCATTCGAACGTTTTAAATTTCAGAAATCTGTGCTGATTGCACAAATCATAGTTCGTGGAATTCTG
This sequence comes from Oribacterium sp. FC2011, assembly GCF_000701645.1. Taxonomy (NCBI): domain Bacteria; kingdom Bacillati; phylum Bacillota; class Clostridia; order Lachnospirales; family Lachnospiraceae; genus Oribacterium; species Oribacterium sp. FC2011. The sequence goes on along the minus strand of NZ_JNJM01000015.1, from coordinate 54,469 downwards.
ATATATATATTATTAAAGCTGGGAATGGGAAGTATCGGAATAGTAATTGTACAGCTGATATTGACCATAATAACACGGTTAATTTTAATTCTATATGTGAAGTATGAATTAAAGGTGAAACTAATATTGAATAGTATTGATAGACATTTTGCCAAAGAGTTAGTAGGGTTTTCCGGTTGGATTTTTATTATGATGGTAACAACACAAATTAATAGATATTTAGATCAAGTTCTTCTTGGCGCTTTTGTTTCATCATCGGCGGTGCTTATTGCTGTATATAGTACTGGCTTGCAATTGGAATATTATTTTGAACATGTCGGGTATGCTATGAACAACGTGCTGATGCCAGGAGTGGTAAGATTGGTTGAAAAACAAGCTTCTCCCAACGAACTTTGTACGGAGATGATCAGGATTGGGCGTTTTGCATTTATGCTATTGTCTTTTGTGTGGATGGTATTTATTATTATCGGAAAAGATTTTATTACTTTGTGGGTTGGAGAGGATTATCAAAAAGCTTATGCTGTATCTGTTATACTAATGACCATATCGATGTTTACAATGACGCAAGCGGTAGGCGATTATATGTTAACAGCTAAGAAGGAACTGAAGGAATGGGCATTTTTAAATATAACAGTAATAGCATTGAATTTGATTATTTCAATTTCTTTGATCAAATGGGATCCAATTATGGGGGTACTAATAGGAACGGCTTTTTCAATGTTGTTTTGTGGGATTATTGTAAAAAATATCTTATATTCGAAGAAATTAAGGATTAGTCTAAAAATATATTATAGAGAATTACTTTCACATTTGTGGTTGAGCGTATTGATAACAATGGTGTGCGGTTTTTTTATTTATAGATTTAATCCATTCTTTGGTTGGTGTGGCCTATTAGCTAATACTGCACTAATTGGTTGCGTATATGCAATTGTTCTATGGTTATTTGGTATGAATAATACAGAAAAAGAATATGTAAAAGGACTATTTAAGTTGATTGTAGGAAGAAAAAAGAGTTTTTAATTTATGAGCTTGTGCATAGAATGGGGAGGCAAATTATATACATGATAAAAAAAATAATTAAATATGTGAAATATAAGAGAATAATTAGTCATGATCTATGCATGGAAGATATAAGAAAATGGGCATATTCAACCAATGAGTGCTTAAGGAAAAGGACAGATGTAAGTATTGGAGATTACACATATGGATGCCCATTTGTTCGAACTGGGGGGGGTATTGCGAAGCTGACGATAGGGAAATTCTGCGCAATTGCTCGAGATGTCAGTATACAGTTGGTTAGTGACCATCACCTTGACTGGATTTCTGCTTATGGCCTTGGGAGTATTATTCATGGTCTTTCTACACGTTGTACCAAGGACGATTTAGTGTACAAAGGAGATGTTGAAATAGGTAATGATGTTTGGATAGGGGAAAGAGTGATAATTTTACCTGGCGTAAAAATTGGTGATGGTGCTGCTATAGCGGCAGGATCTATAGTAACCAAAGATGTAATGCCATATACCTTGGTAGGTGGTGTTCCGGCAAAGCGTATAAAGGATCGCTTTGATAAAGATAGTGTTGCGAAATTGTTAGAAATACAATGGTGGAATTGGGATGCAGATAGGATTATTCAAGCAAAAGATCTGATTGAAAGTAGTGCTGTAGATGAGCTATATAATTATTGGTTAAGCATTGAAAAAAGGGGATAGAATAAATGCCTTGGAAAAGTAGTATAATAGATGATTCATTTTATCAAGAGGAAATAAGGTGCGGTTGTAGAGTTTCTGAACGGCTGAAAAAGATTTGGGCCGTTGAGCTGGACTTAATGAACGAGTTGTTAAGAGTTTGTAATAAACATGACATTCATGTCTGCGCTTTTGCAGGTACAATTCTTGGAGCTGTTCGACATAAGGGGTTTATTCCATGGGATGATGACATGGATGTTTGCTTAACAAGGGATGATTATAATAAATTATGCGAAGTTGCTTCAAGCGAATTTAAATATCCGTATTTTTTACAGACTGCAGAGAATGATACTAAGTTCTTTTGCCCTCATGGAAGGTTTAGAAATAGTGAAACCACAGGTATTATTACATGGAATGATAGTGTTGATTACAACAATGGGATTGCGATAGATGTGTATGTGTTAGATGGGTATATAGAGAATAAATTTCTGTTTTTAATGCAATATACTAGATGGAGAATTATTCGTACGATTTGTGATACATATAATTCCGAAGGTCGTGTCTTCAAGCCGATTGACAGATTTGTTAATTCTTTTTGTAAGTATATAGGCAAATCTCAAGAATATAATTACTGGATAAAAAAATATTATGCTATTACAAGTATGTATTCTAAAAAAACAAGTAGACTAGGATTATACGATTTGGGAAGGTATTATCTTAGGAATTATTGGGTCTATAAGGATGAGTTAGAAGATGTAATATATGTGCCATTTGAATCCATTAAATTGCCTATACCTAGAGAATATGACAGGGTATTGAAAAGGATATATGGGGATTATATGTCATTCCCGAGTGAAGAAGAGAGAGCGGCATGGCATGGCGGAAAGATTATTTATGATCCAGATATATCTTATAAGCAATATTATGAAAATACAAAAAAATAAAATGGAGACAAATGCATGAATGCTATACAAACAACTGGTGGTTTGTTTACAGAAGAAAGCAAAAAGGCAGTGGTAAGCACCATATGCAAAGTTTTTGATTGCGAAGAGAAGGATATTGACGATCTTGTGCCGGTTCAGGCTGGATTAACTAATGTGGTTCTTTCCTTTAAACTTAATGGTGGTAAATATGTTTATCGTCATCCTGGATTGGGCTCTGAAATTCTTGTGGAGCGTGGTCGTGAAACTATAATGCAGAAGATAGTTGAAGATGCAGGAATAGACACAACGCTTGTAGCTATGGATGTGGATGATGGTTGGCGCATTGGGCGTTTTATTGAGCATTATGATTTCAACTATAAGGATCTTAACGATATGGTTAGAGCAGTTATGTTGTTCAGAAGACTTCATGCTGCTCCTTGCCATGTTCGTTGGAATTTTGATGTAATAAAAAAAGCTGAAGGGATCAAAGAGCAGATAGAGCCAGATAAATATGGTCATTTTCCAGATTTTGAAAATATTAGGTCTCGTATTTATAAGCTTGCTGAATTGACTGAATATGATGGCATCAAAAAATGCAACATACATGGTGACGCACGTGATGTGAATTTCTTAATCAATAAAGAAGAGATTCACCTTATTGATTGGGAGTATGGTGGATATGGTGATCCTGGATTTGATATAGGTTCATACATTTGTGGTGGAACACATACTCTGGCCGAGATTGATCAGATTCTTTTCACATATTACAGACGTAAGCCTACGGATGTTCAACGCCGTCATTTTTATGCTTATATTGCTATTACCGGTTGGTTTTTTATGCATTGGTCTATGCTGAAGCTTAGTAAAGGGCAGGGGGTTGGACCGCTTAAGGAACAATGGTATCATTTCGCTAAGAACATGAGTCTCGTAACATTACCACTCTATGGCGTGAAAGTGGATGATGAAGCATACGATGCTGCGTTAGAAGCTGTAAAAACATGTACTATGGAAGACTTAAGCTTCTTAAACCATGAAATAGGCGTGTTTGAGGAGGTGAAGTAAGATGATGACTTACATTATTTTAGCCGCTGGGAAAGGAATTAATTTACAGCCTTTAACACTTAAATATGCAAAGACAAGTTACAAGCTTGATGAGAGTACTACGGTTCTTCAGAGGATGGTACGTTCTATACGTAAATCTGATAAAAATGCTGAAATTGTTGTGGTTGTCGGCTATAAGTCAGAGGAGATAAAAAAGGAACTTGATGGAGAGAATGTGAAGTTTATCATGAATCCGTTTTATGAGGTTACAAATTCTATTTCTTCCGTATGGTTTGCCAGAGATTATTTAGAACGTGAGAATGTTGCGATTGTTCATGGAGATGTTGTGTTCTCAGATGAAATAATCAGAGCTTATTTAACTGTACCTACAGATCATCCTTATGTTCTTGTGGACTCATCTTACATTCGTCCAGGAGCTTATAACACGGTGACACAAGGTGACCAAGTATTGGTTATGTCAAAGAAACTTGAAAACTTTACGGCAAAATATTGTTGTATGACTAAACTAGATCCTGTATCATCACGGTTACTTAAGGGAGAAATTGACTCAATGATTAATAGTAATATGTATGATCAGTTCTTTGAGGATAGTCTTGTGCAGATGATTATGTTTCATGACTTTCAGCTTTTTTGCGAGGACATTGCCGGAAAGAAATGGTCAGAAGTGGATACAGTCGATGATTTGTTGACAGCTCAAGAGATACATAGAGGTAAATAAGGTTAATATGAATCCTATAGTTCGTAATGCCGTGATTTTAGCGGCCGGAAAATCTTCTCGTTTTGCTCCATTTACTTATGAGAAACCCAAGGGCTTATTCAGAGTAAAAGGTGAGATTCTAATAGAACGCCAGATTGAGCAACTTATTGAAGCTGGTGTGAATGAGATAATTGTAGTTGTTGGATATATGAAGGAGAAGTTTTTCTACCTTGAACAAAAGTACCCTAATCTTCACCTTGTTGTTAATAATGAGTTTGGTAAAAAAGGAAACTTGTACTCCGTTTATATGGCAAGGGAGTATTTGAATAATACGTTTGTCTGCTGTGCGGATCACTATTTTACAGATAATCCATTTAGTTATGTTAATTCGGAAAACAAATCATGGAGGGCTTGTTCATATGAAGAAGGAAAATTCCGAGAATTTGCAGTAACGGTGTCAGATGCCGGAGTAATCACAGATACGACTATTGGTGGTCATGATTCATTGGCACAGGTGGGATGTGCTTATATGAATGAATCGTTCTCAACCCGTTTTCGTGAGCTTATGGAATCAGAAATAAACGATTTTGGTGTTGCATCAATGTTTTGGGAAGATTTCTACGGCAGACATATTCGTGATTTGACTTTTTACTGCAGAGAATTTAGTGGGGGCACTATTTTCGAATTTGAAAACATTGATGACCTAAGAGAATTTGATTCCGAGTTTTTGCTTAATGTTGACAGTGAAATTATCGAGAATATAACAAAAACTCTTCGCTGTGATCCGAATGATATAAACAATATAGCAGTAATCAATGCGGGTTTGACAAATGTATCGTTTGGTTTTGATGTGGGTAATACAAGGTATGTTTATCGTCATCCCGGTGGAACTGCAGGAAATCTAATTAATCGTCAGGCAGAATTATTTGCTCAGTTCACAGCAAGAGATATTGGAATAGATAAAAGCGTTATTGATATGAGACTCGAAGGATGGAAAGTTTCATATCATGTTCATGATGCAAAAAACTGTGACTTTGAAAAAAACGACAATCAGTTGATAAGAGCAATGGAGATGCTACATCAATTACATGATGTTCAGGTGCCGGATAGTGCTAATGTAAAAGTGTTTGATGATGTTGCTGAGGCAAAAAAACTTATAGAGATTGCATCCGCTACGAAAGGACATCTTGCGAAAGAATTTAAGCCACTCATTGATAAAATTGACAGGCTTTATCCTGCAATTAAAGCGGATGCAGAGAGGCTTGGTTATGGTTTGGTTCTTTGCCACAACGATACATATGAACCGAATTATCTTTATGACGATAAGGATGAGATGTTTCTCATCGATTGGGAATATGCAGGCCTGAATTATGCTGTTAATGATATCGGGTGCATCTTGTGTCGCTATGATTGGACGGATGAACAGATTGCAAGGTACCTTAGGTATTATGTAGGTCGAGAACTGACAAAGGATGAAAAGAGATTCTATTATGGATTCATTCCTATCTCGGCTTTTTATTGGTTTGGATGGGGGTTGTACAAGGGAAGTGTAGGAGATGATGATAGTTTTTTCTTCCTACCTGCATATAGAAATTTAGTACGATTTATTGATAAAGCTCTTGAAAGCTACGGTGTATAAAATGGACTTGTTGAGTGTGAATGAATATGGAGAAAACTATTAAATGAACATAGCAGTAATTCTGGCCGGTGGTGTTGGAAACAGGGTTGGTGCCGGTATTCCGAAACAATTTATAGAGGTGCTGGGTAAGCCTGTTCTTGCTTACACGATAGAAGCATTTGAAAATCATCCAGAGATAGATGCTACGCTTGTTGTTTGCGTGAAATCTTACATTGATTATATGGCAGAGATGAAAGAAAAATACAGATTTAAGAAGCTTCGTTGGGTTACAGAAGGAGGAGATACTTTCCAAAAATCTGTGTTAAATGGCATCAATTTTTTAGAGGATAAGATAGATTCTGATGATACTGTTCTTGTTCACTTTGGAGCATCTCCATTTATCACAGCAGATATAATAAGTGACTGTATCAGAGTATGTAAGGAAAAAGAAAACGCCATATCCACAACGGATTATTATTTATTGTGTGGAGAAAAGAAGAGTACAAAATCAGTAGCAGACTTACAGAATTACAGTGACAAATATATCAATCGCGATACAATAGCTATTATGAACACGCCTCATGCGTTCCGGTATGAATTTATCAGGGATTTGTATAGAGAGGCGATTGAAACAGGAATTATTAACACTGTTGAACCTCATACTACAACACTGATGTATGCTATGGGTAAAAAGATATATTTTTCTCTTGGTAGTCAGAATAATATAAAGATAACAAGAAAAGAAGATTTGGAACTGTTTGAAGGGTATGTGCTTGAAAGGTATAGGAAAGAGGCGTTAGAGAAAAAGGAAGCAGCAGATGTTGTAGTATTCATGGCAGATGGTTTTGAAGAGTGTGAAGGACTGCTTGTGGTTGACATCTTGAGGCGTGCCGGACTTAGAACCGTTATGGCGTCAGTGATGGGAAGAATTGAAGTTGACAGTTCAAGACATATAGAAGTTAAAGCTGATTGCTTGGCAGAGAATGTTGATTATAGCGTGGCCAAGATGATTGTCCTTCCTGGCGGCAGAATCGGCACAGAAAATCTTGCTGCTTCTGAATTTGTGAAGGAAAAGTGTATCGATTTTGGAAAAAATAAGATAGTTGCAGCTGTTTGTGCAGCACCAAGTATATTGGCTTCATTGGGGTTGATGAAGAAAGCAACTGTTCACCCTGATTTTGTTGGAAAAATGTGTGATGTTGAAGTTTTGGATAAGTCGGTTGTGGTTGATGATAATATTATTACGGGCCAGGGCCTTGGGGCGGCTATTCCGTTTGCGCTTGAAATAGTAAAGAAACTCGAAGGTGATGAAAAGGCAAAGCAGATTAGAACTGCAATTTGTTATAGGGGATGAGTTGTCCGATGGCATATTATATTCTAGGAGGCGGTAACTGTTAGCTAGACTTTAATTAATATAATCCTTAAACCAGACTCTCAAAAAGGGACACCTTCAGCAGATTTTGAAACCCAATAAACTGGCGAAGGTGATGTTATTGACGATAACATCACCTTCGCCAGTTTTAACGTAAGCGTCAAATAGGTGGTGCATATCAAAAATTGCTTCTTTTTACTATGATTAATTCAAGTCATAGTAAGGAGGAGCTTTTTCTATGGATGCAGAAGTCAAGGAAATCCGGTTAAATCAATGGAAAAGCATTATAATGCAGGCGTGTAAAAGTGGCATGTCCAAAACCGCCTGGTGTCAGGAAAACAATGTGAAACTAAGACAGTTTTTTTACTGGCAGGGGGTTATCAGAAGGCATGAAATAAATGCGGCAAAGAAATGTTCTGACAGATCCGCTTCTACTTCAATCGTTCCACAATCCGAGTCTAATCAGCCTGATACGGGTAACAGGGATGCTTTTGTGGAATTGCCATTAACCTGTGATGAACCGGTAGCAGAACACAGAGAACCAGATTCCAATGATACAGGTTCTGTAAGAACTGAATGTCTGAAACCTGATGCAATGATACAGATCAGAGGATGTCAGATATTCATAGGAGAAGGCACTTCGGAAAGGACACTGCAGACAGTGCTAAAGGCATTCAATGTTTAAGGAAGCGGCCGGAATCAAAAGAATAGTGATAAAAACAGGTAGGACCGACATGAGGAAAGGTATCTCAGGTCTTGCATCGTTAATACAGCTCCAGCATGGGTTTGATCTGTATGAAAAGGGCACATTGTTTCTGTTCTGCGGCAGAAAAACAGACAGGATCAAAGGGATAGTTTTTGAGGGCGACGGCATATGTATGATCATAAAAAGGTTGTCCGGCGAGAACAGGTTCCAGTGGCCCCGTAATGCAGAGGAAGTCAGGGAAATCATCCGGGAACAGTTCGAAAACCTGATGGAAGGATTCACATTGGAAGGGAGTATAAAGGAAATAAAACCGACTGACAAAAAATAAGAATACTGCTATCCTCTTCAATAAGTACAGCAGCCATAGTTACATAAGATATTTCGATTTATATGTAACTATTTATTGACAAGTTACATATAATGTACTATAATAAATGTATAACGAGGAGGATAGCCATGTCTATAGTGAAACAATTCCATGCAGATACAAATACAACATATGTGTATGAATCCACCAGCTACTGGGATCCGGAAAAAGGGCAGTCCCGCGCAAAACGTAAGCTTCTTGGAAAAGAAGATCCCTTAACGGGAGAACTCGTACCGACCGGTAAGCGCGGCCGCAAAAAAGCAGAACCCAAAACAGACACTACTGTCAGCCCATCCGGAACCAATGAGTGGGAACAAAAATACCTGAAATGTCTGGAAGAAAGCCGGGAAAAGGATGAGCTGATCCGAAGACTCCGCAGTGAGAATGAGAGCCTTATAAAAGACAATAAAAAGCTCACGAGCAGGCTGGATGCGGTCAGAAAAATCCTGGAATGAACAAAAAGAGGCTGCTGTAATGGACTTTGAGCTCAGTGTATTCATGAATAAGATAACCCAGATGGAAGACGCAGAACTGCGTCTTCTTGTCGTGTCCTTAAAGAAGGAAAACATGGAGCTCAGGGCAAAGGAAGCAGAAAGAAGAAATACGGATGCGGAAATTGCCCGCCAGTACAGGAAACTGGAAAAAGAGGCTGAGGAACTCCGGGAAGAAAATAGAACCTTAAAAGAGGAACTTTCGCACATTTCAGATCAGAACAGCCTGAAGGCCAATACCCTCTTCGGAAGACGCTCTGAAAAGCTCAACGGCCTAATGAACGGCAAGGGTGGGGAAGAATACAGCCGGACCGAAGATCCCCTCAATGAGGATGCCGATCCTGAACAGACAACAAAAGAAAGCAGACCTGATGGAAAAGAAGTCCATGATGCCAGACAGACCAAAAAGAACGGCCGCAAAATAGGCCGGCACGAAGCTGAAATAAAGGATCTGCCGACAAAACATACATACGAGTTTGATGAAAAGTCACTGGATGAAGTTTACGGAAATAAAGGGTGGAGGATCGTCGGGTGGACATCAACAACAAAAAAGCGCCTGATACGCCGCCTCATATATGTTGAGGTCATCCATACACCGGTCATATCTGTCGGTCCCGGCCTTGCCATGGAGAAAATCGAACCCGAAGAAGAAAAACTTCTTTCCGGATCCGATGTCACACCCGAACTTGTGGCGGAGATCCTCAATGACAAGTTCACCCTGGGTCTCCCACTCTACCGTATAGAACAGGACTTTGCAAGGGACGGCGTAAGGATCTCACGGCAGACAATGGATAACTGGGTAATCCGTTTCAGTCAGGAACAGTTTTCACTGATATATGGATATATGTCAAAACTTATAAAGAAATCAGAGTATACCCAGTGCGACGAAACAACCCTGCTGGTGATCCGTGACGGCCGGGCACCCGGAAGCAAAAGCTTTATGTGGGTGCACATCAATTCGGAGCTGACAGACGAAAAGCCCGTTGTGGTATTCTGTTATGAACCAACACGTTCGACAGACCATCTCAGAGATTTTTACGGGGATGACTACGTGGGCAAGATCATCTGTGATGCTTATTGCGCATATAAGGTTTATGGTCAGGAGCATCCGGATACCGTGGTTATCTGTGGCTGCAGCATGCATTCAAGAAGGCGCTGGGCAGAAGCTCTTCGTGTTCGGGATGTTTCTGGTCTCAGCCAGGGACAGATAAATGAACTTCCCGAAGCAAAGGCACTGCTCATGATCCGGGATATTTATCAGGAAGAAGCAAAGCTGAGAACCCTCACTCCGGAAAAACGTCTCAAAGGACGTCAGAAATACGTAAAGCCAAAAGTTGACGAGTATTTCGCTTTTCTTACCACATTTGACCTTTCCGACCCGGCGCTTCCCGAACGCACAAAGGATGCGATCACATATTCATTAAACCAAAAGCAGTACCTTTGCGAATTCCTAAACGACGGTCATGTGCCAATCGATAACGGAAGCTGCTTATGCGAAGGAATTATTTATGCGCATCATTTTTCAGAATTCGGCATAGAAGGTGGTTCTTTTAGGAAAAGATGCGCATAATGACCTGACCCAAACAGTTATAATAATGTCATCAATCCATCATTGTTCAAAGAAGGAGGTGACATTAATAATGGCGGTACCAAGAAACCATCAATTTTATGATGAACCATTGGTTGATCTTCCTGAAGATCGTCAGTGGCTTATCAAGTATCATGAGAATAGTTGTAAACTTGTAGATTACCTTATTGATCATGGAGCTAAATCCACATCGTATAATGGTGCCCAAAGGTGCCTGAAGTTGCTCCGGGAGTACTTGATTGGGATAAATGAATCATATACTCCTGAAAGGGCAATGCAATGGTACACGATGACAGGTCCATATCCCGGTGGATATCTACCTGATCTTCATCGACTTGCGGATCTATACTCCCATGGAGAGATTCAACCGATAAATGCATTCCCACAATTTGTACCTTACAGCAAGAAATTGGAAGAACCATGGATTGGGATACTAAACGATTTTTTGGAGACGACCATTCCAACAGAAAAATCATTAGAACGTGTAAGAAACTGTATTTCCAGATTCCTTTATAAGATCCAACAGAACGGAATTAGTTCTCCATCAGACATCAGTTTTGAAATGTTAGAAGAATACTGCAGAACGGATGCACATATATCTGCAAATCATAAAGCGATTTACATTTATATGACCGGCGATTTACTGCTATTCATGGCAGACAGAGGAATGTGTATCCACGGACTTGGCTGGTATCCGTATTATTGGATGCATAACCGCATCTTTCGTCTTTGTGATATGAGCGCAGAGCATAATCTTGCAGTTGAAGAATTACGGCAGAAAAGTATTGATTTCCCGGCAGAGGAATTCGCAGCACTGATTCCTGATTTTCTTAAGCGATTTGAATCCTTAGGCTACAGTGAATCTCCGACAAAAGCAGCCAGATATACTTTAACCAACCTGCTTTTATTTATCGAGATGCATGATCTTGGATATCATCCGAAAATTGCAGATATCTGGCTAGAACATGAAAAAACATTCCATAAGACTGACTCATGGAAACAATCTCGTCGTATTCTATTTCTTTTCAATCAGTATATCCAAAATGGTGATGTCATACCCCAGACTATAAACAGAATCCGTCCACTATTAAGCGACTCGTTGCCCGGATGGTGTCAGGAAATGATAAAAGAATACATGTCACTTAAAAAGAAGGAAGGCTGGGAGGATTCGACTCTGTGCATGATTCACGCTTCGGTAACAAGGTTTTGTATTTTTCTCACGGAGGCAGGCTATGATAGCTTTTTGAAAATCTCGGGTAAAGTTTTAAAAGAATTCAACCTTTGGGATCAGCACCTGACAGTTGAGGGCAAGAACGCATACAACGTTAGAATTCGTCAGTTTATAAAATTTCTTGAACGCAAAGAAATAGTACCTTATGGAGTGCACCAAGCTTTATGCTGTGGGGCAGCTCCGAAGGAAAATGTTGTTGTAACGCTAACTCAGGAAGAAAAGGAGGCGATAAAAGAAAAGCACTCTAAATGTCATTCATTCACAGAATTAAGAGACAAAGCCATGATTCTACTTGGAACAAAGATGGGATTGAGAGCAAGCGATATCGTGACCATTTCTTTGGAGGACATTGACTGGAACAGACAAACTTTAAGAATCATCCAGGAAAAAACAAACCACGAGATCCTGATTCCAATGCCCACAGAAGTGGGTAATGCCATCTGTCTCTATATCACGGAAGGCCGAGCAAACAAAAGAACCTCAAGCAAGTATCTGTTTATAAAGAAAAGGGTTCCGTATGATGGATTCACTCGTCATGCGTGTGCATCAGCATTACGAAGGACACTTCCTGATCGGGCAGTTCCGGGATCAGGATTTCATGTCACAAGGAAGACGTTTGCCACTGACCGTCTTCGTAATGGAACCGGGAAACAGGGAATAACGGACCTGCTCGGGCAAAAGGATTCCCAGTCTTTGAACCATTATCTTCAGATGGATGAGACCATGATGCGTATGTGTCCGCTCTCTCTGGAAGAGACAGGCCTGCTGATGAAAGGAGAACGTTATGGCAAAGTATAGAGATTATCCTTATCAGAGCGTCCTTGCCCCATACATAAAAGAATATATCGCTGAGAAGCGGTCACTTGGGTTCATCTACGACGTAAAGGGATATCAGCTATATAGGTTTGACCAGTATTGGATCAAAAATGCTTTTGATGATGTTCATCTGACCCCTGAACGCCTTGAAAAATGGGTATGTGCACTACCCGGAGAAAGCAAGAGTAGTCAGACCAGTCGAATCGGAGCCGCCAAAGACCTTGCTATATACATGAATACTTTGGGGATTCAGTGCCATGTACCTCTTTTAAGCGTTGGGAGTGATCAGCGACAGATCCATCTTCTTGACAAGACAGAGATCAATGAACTGTTCAATGCAGTAGATACATATGTTCCGCACTCGATCAACCTTTCGGATTATCGCATGGCTGATGAATACCCCATTATGTTTAGGCTTTATTACTGCTGTGGAATGCGCAATAACGAGGTGTGTTCATTAAAAACTTCAGATGTAGACCTGAAGAAAGGGATCATCACGGTTTACGGCGGAAAAAACAATAAGGATCGATTGGTTTATCTTCCTGATGACCTTTGCAGACTTGCGGATATGTACTTCGGATTATTAAAGAGAACTCTGGGATATGAACCCTACTGGTTCTTCCCAGGCAGATATCCGAATAAACATATGCAGAAAACATCAATCGACAGAAAATTCCGTGAATTCTGGCATATGACAGCTTCTTCAAAACATTGTGATAAGGATCCTACGCCCCACTCTTTGCGCCATAGCTTTGTTGTAGACAGAATCAACAAGTGGATACTGGAAGGAATAGATATCAATGTGATGTTTATCTATCTGAGCAAGTATCTTGGACACAAGAACCCCGATGAAAGCTTTTATTACTATCATCTGGCTAAGGATGCATTCCGCATCATCCGACAAAAGGACACTATGTCCGGGGACGTAATACCGGAGGTGAGGCGCAGATGAACAGAAAGGTATTAAAAGAGGAATTATTTTTCTCAATGACATGGGATTATCTGAATGTTTTCCTTCCTGCCCAGCACAGGAATAGCCCGAAAACAGCTTCGGCATATGAAGATGGATTGACCATCTTCCGAAGATATGTGACTGATGTCCGTTCAATAAGTATGGAACAGTTCCGGTTTAGGGATCTGACCTATGACTTTTTACTGGATTACCGGGTGTATCTGGCGGAAAAAGGATACAAAGCCAGTACAGTTAACCACAGGTTAGCCGTTATTACAGCATATATGAAATATGCAGCTACGAAAAGAATTGACCTTTGCCAGATCTACATGAACATCGCCGAGGTCCCATACATGACTGTTCCTTCAAGAATCCCAGAAATCATTGAGGAAAAGGATTCTATCAAGGGGCTTTTGGCAGCACCGGGACCTTCAGAAAAAGGTATTAGGGATCAGGTGATACTTACTATGCTATATGATACAGCAATCAGAGCGGACGAACTTCTTGAGCTTCATCTTTCTGATGTGAACATTTTAGCAGATGAGCCATATCTACGTATTCGTGGGAAAGGTGATAAGGAAAGGGTTGTTGCACTTTCAGAGAAAATGATACCTTTATTAAGGCAATATATAGACCTCTATCATAAGAATCCCAAAGAACAGTCACTTCCGTTCATCTACACGGTAATCAAAGGCATAAAATGTCGAATGTCGGAAAGAAATGTGGAACGTATTGTACAAAAGTATGCAGACATGGTTCGCAAGAAGGGGCTTCATATTCCGGATAGAGTCTATCCACATATGTTAAGGCGCACTCGCGCAAGTGGATGGTATAGAGATGGAGTTCCTATTGAGACAATTGCTGTTATCCTTGGGCATGCAGATGCCAAAACAACGAGAAAGTCGTATGCAAGCCCTTCCGTAGAGATGCTTAGAAAACAGATGACTTTAGGGACAGATGTTGAACCAGATATGATTGAAGAAGTGCCTCTATGGAAAAATGATTCCGAACTTGCGAGACTGTGTGGAATCAGGTAAGGTTTTTATGCGCATCTTTTTCTAAAAGGACCACTATCTATGCCGTTTTCTAAAAAATGATGCGCATAAGTAATTCCTTCGCATAAGCAGCTTTATCCGAACATTCGCATAAAGCTGCGAGCGATCTATACGTAGGTATGCCAGCCACAGGCACGGATGGATGTTCTGCACTTCCCCTGAAGGCGCAGAGGCCATGGCTGAAATGTACACTATTTCAGAAACAGCGCTTAAAAATGGAGCGAATACGTTCTACTACTTCAAGTATCTCCTTGAAAATGCACCCAAAAAGGTGAGTGGCTCGATGGATGCGCAGCTGGAGGAATTGATGCCGTGGTCAGAAAAGTACAAGCAGTATGAAACTGCCCAGATACAGGCACATATAGATCAGTGCCTGCCCAAATCAGATGAGTGTCCGATAACAGGAAAATCACTTCTTGTAAAACCGCGTTTCGTGGCATAATTGTGACATCAAAAAATGTTAGCATTTTTTGAATTTTTTGATGTCAGAAAATGTAATTCAGTCATTACATAAAAAATCCGGTTTTTCCATAGATCAAGGATTAACCGGATTTGATTATAAAGGATGGATGGTTGAAACACCATGCACCTTCTATTTGACGCTTACGTTTTAACAAGGATAGAGGATGATTATTAAGAATATTGTAAGCGTCAAATGTCCGACGGCAGATTGTGGGAGGCGGTAACTGCTGATTATTTTAGGCAGATATCACTCCCTGATCGTGCGGCATAATTATCGACCGCACGATATCAGCGGTGATACCGCAGATTGTTGCAGCCTTATTTCAAAAGACAACCAGAGTGTATTTTGAAATAAGGCCATGGCACCAGAGATGTCACAGCCTTGAACATTGAAAACTTCATCAACCAAGAACCTGATTATCGACAGCATCGTGGATTATATCTGCATTGATGACCTTGGCTTTCTGCTGGGAACCGATCGCAATGGCATCTGTCATAAGATTATCTATCAGACGGGGATTGCCCTGCGTGTAGGTATGAACAGCTGAGAGCGCTGCAGCATCTATAATCTTCCTGGAAGCTCCGGTGAGAGCGATCTTGTGAAGGACATAGTTTGCGATGTTTTTTGCAAGCCCTTTTTGCATAAAGGGGGGTGCGGACATAAAGTTGGACCTGATATAGAGAAATATCAGGAGGTGTATGATGTACTCATACGAACAACGAAAGAAAGCCGTGGAATTATATTTCCAGTATGATCACAGTTTGAAGGCAGTTCAAGTAAAACTGGGATTTCCGAACAGTCTTACTTCTTTAAAGAATTGGGTAAAGGAGTTCAATCAAGAAGACGACCTTCATAAAAAGCGAATTGGATCCCTCAAATACTCAGATGAGCAACGCAGAACAGCTGTTGAGTATTATCTTGAACACGGGAAGAATGTTTATCGGACTTGTCGTATTCTTGGATACCCCAGTCATCCACTCCTTACGCAATGGATCATAGAGGATCTTCCTCAGGAACAACATAATTGCCGCAAGGGTTCGCCTTTGGTAAAATGTAGCCATAAAGAAAAGGAAGCGGCAGTTCTTGAAATGTGTTGCAGCCCATCTTCGGTTCAAAGCATTGCGGATGAACTCGGAGTAAGTAGAGCTGCGTTATATGACTGGAAAAGCCGTTTTCTCCGCAAAGGAGACGAACATTCAATGGCGAAGAAAAGAAAGTCTGTTGACACAAATAAAAGCATTGAGGAGCTAACTTCCGAGCGTAATGAACTCAATTCTCAGGTTGACGAATTGAAACAACAGATCTACCGACTTCAGCTAGAAAAAGATGTTCTGGAAAAGGCTGCTGAAATAATAAAAAAAGACCAGGGTATCAATCTAAGAAAACTGACAAATAAGGAAAAAGCCATAGTGATTGATGCCCTCAGAGGAAAGTATACAGTTAAGGAATTATTGTCAGTATTCCGTATGGCAAAGAGCATCTATTGTTATCAAGCAAACGCATTGAGAAAACCTGATAAATACGAGAAGACACGAGAATCAATACGGAAATCTTTTTCTAATTCTAAAGGCGCATATGGATATAGGCGAATTCATTGTGAGATCACTATGGATGGATCAGTTATTTCAGAAAAAGTCATTCGTCGACTCATGAAGGAAGAAAAGCTTGTTGTGATCAGCGTTCGAAAAAAGAAGTATAATTCATACATGGGTGAAATCAGTCCGGCGGTAGCGAATGAAATAAATAGAGATTTTAAAGCTGAAAAGCCGAATGAAAAGTGGCTGACTGATATCACAGAATTTAACATTCCGGCAGGCAAGGTATATCTTTCTCCTATCATTGATTGTTTTGATGGTCTTCCTGTTTCGTGGACAATCGGCACGCATCCGGATGCTGATTTGGTCAATACTATGCTTGATACTGCAATCAGTACATTGAAAGATGATGAAAAGCCAATTGTGCATAGCGACAGGGGTGCACACTACCGTTGGCCAGGGTGGATTGATAGAATGAAAAAAGCTGGATTAACAAGATCCATGTCCAAAAAGGGTTGCTCTCCTGATAATTCAGCGTGCGAAGGTTTTTTCGGACGATTAAAAAATGAAATTTTTTATGGCAAATGCTGGGACGGTGTATCGATAGACCAATCCATAAAAATTCTCGATGAGTATATTCATTGGTATGCTGAAAAAAGAATCAAGATTTCACTTGGTGGACTTAGCCCTATTCAGTACAGAATGAGTCTAGGTATAATAGCTGCATGATTTGGAGGATTAAATCATTGGAACAAAATAAAGAGAACTGGTTTGAGAAATCAGAAACATTCAAAGAAATGAATAGACTCATGGATTTAGAAAACCCTTTTTCGGACGAAGTGAGTACTGATGAATTTGTTGCAGATTTTATGCGTCCAGATAGGACCTTTGAATCTGAAGCAGATGAGCTTAAGCATCTCAGATCAGCTCAGGCTGTTCTGAGGGATGAGCTTCTAGCGACCTATGATTTTTGGGATAAAAAAGGTTTACTAAAGGCTTATAAAGAATACCGTGATGAAGAATAACGGGGTGAGACGGTCCAAGTTTTCGTCCGCACCCCCAAGGGCTTGCAAAAAACATTTTGGAGAGCAGGTAATTAAATATGAATATATCATATAAAGATGATTTACATAAGCACTGGTTAGTAATAGCGACAGTAGTCTTGTCGATAATAGGATTTATTATGAGAGTTATTTGCTGTTTTTGGGGGGCTCCTTTGCAGTTGCATCCGGATGAACCAGCAATAGTAGACTGGGCTATAGAAATGATTAAGAGACATTCTTGGGAAGCTCATTTTTATGATAGGCCTGATCATTTTGAGATGAAGTTTAATGCAATAATATTTACATTATATTCTTGGTTGAGGTATAAGAAGCCTGCATACGAAGCATTTGATGAGCATAAAATGGATTTTTATATTCTGGCTAGATTATTCACTACAATATTCGGAACTGCTTTGATTTCGCTTGTTGGAGTTTATTCCCAAAAAATATTCGGATTCTTGAAGGGACAGAATGATAGAATCGTGAGCATTATAGCCATGGTATTGATTACGTTTTCTCCGATTTTTGTTCAGCACTCAGCTTACGCTACGCCGGATATGGTATTGACTTTTTTTTTGGTTCTATTTGCGTTCGGTTTTCAAACTTATATTGATAGTGGAAGTAAAAAGTTTCTTTATCTTGATATTACTATTATTGGAATCGGGATAACAATAAAGTATCCGGCAGCTTTTTTATGTATTCCACTTGCACTTATGGTAATATATCGAGCGCTGTTAATTGATAAGAAACCTTTAGATATTCTAAAATATGCGGCGATAAGCATTGGCTTGATTATTTTGACGGTATTCGTTATAGCACCCAATCTTATTACGGATTTTGTAACTGTTTATAGAAATATTATGGAGGAAGCAAGACCGAATCATCTTGGGGCAGATGGGCTTGGGTTTGGAGGTAATTTCAAATTCTACTTTGATACCATTAAGGATAATTTGGGAAGATTAAGCATGATTCCGTTTGTTTTGGGAATTATATGCATTATAGGATATAAAAAACGTAGCTGTATGTCGTTAATGATTGGTTTGATATTCTGGATCTGTATGAGTGCCCTTTCTTTGCATTGGCTTAGATGGGGGATTCCTATGTACCCTTTTTACATCATCATAGCTTCATTTGGAGGAGTTGGCACGATAGAGTTTGTGGGTGAATGTATTACTGCAAATAAATGGTTCAGTTTTGTAGGTAGGACTTTAGTCATTGCCTTTATCGGTTTACTTATAGTTAACGCTATTTTTTCAGGTGTATGTATCACGATATGTAGTTCACTTATGGATATCAGAAGGGTAGCAATGAAGTATTGTAAAGAGAACGATATTACAGTAGACAACAGTATATATGAGGTATATACTCCATTGGCACCGGGATATGGTGGTGGCTCTTGTGTGAATTTATTTTTTTTGGCAGATAACGTAGCAAAAGTGAAGATAGAGCATGCTTCTAAAAAATATTTTGTCATGAGTAATTCTTTCAAAGATCGTTATTTGGCAGAGAAAGATATTTATGTTAATGAGAGTGCCATATATAATGCCATTGAATCTACATATGAGATTATTTATAGAGAAGGTGGAAAAAGTAATTATGTAGTAAATAAGAATATTTTTCTGAATATTGAGAATTCTATAAGATATTTAGTTGGAAATAAAGTGACAACTGGGGATATTATTACGGTTTATGATCTTAAACCAGTTAGTTTGACTATACAAAACATGGATGGCTATTATGTTTCAGCTCCAAACGAAGATACCGGTACTTTTCTTCAATTATCGCCAGATACATATTCATGGGTTCTGTATAATGATAACAACATTTTTTCTTTTTTATCATCACAATCAGGAAATGCATTAGATGTTACAGGAGCAATATTTGAACCTGGAATAAATATTGAATTGTGTGAACCAACAGGAGATGCCCAACAGCAATGGAGAATTGAAACAGATGGTGAATGGAATTATCTCGTTACCAATGGTGAAATGGCATTATCGTTTAACGGAGATAAGGTTGTTCTTGAGGATTACACACAAGCTGATAATCAGAAATTGTTTTTTAAATACCAGGCCTGAACGGTGACATTGGCCGACGGCAGATTGTGGGAGGCGGTAACTGCTGATTTATTTTAGGCAGATAACGCTTCCCAATCGTGCGGCACAATTACTGAATATTCCGGACGGTTTTACACCGTGAATCCGGACTAGGAAACCGCTGATTCCGGAAAATAGGAAACCGACATCCTGGAGTTGGAAACCGCGATTCCGTCGATACAGAACTTATAATGAAATTATGTGTTAATGACGTAAATTCATTATAAGGAGCAAATGTTACTATACAAACAGATAAGGATGTACAGCAAACTGTCTTAGATGAGTTCGATAAAGTGGGATATTCTGATTACAAAATAAGGGTTTATAAATGTAATATGATGCATGAAAGAATTTTTATTATTAAGGATTTTCTAATTGTTATTGGAAAGGGCATTAATTTTATGAGTGGAGATTGAGATTTGACGGCTGAAAGTTTTATTACAATTTCCAATATTACTTTTGATGCAAGTAGTACTATAATAAAACGTTTAAGATGACAATTTAGGACTTGAATAAAATATTTATATTTTAAATGTCTAAGTATTCTTTATATATTTAAAATGTTGGAGGTAACCATAAATGGAACATCATGATATTGACCCATATACATTGCCAAGGGATAAACAGGCAATATATATAAATGAACCCTGGCTAGTGGATAAGACTTTGTTGGAACTTCCGATACATCCGGAACCGGAAGAGGAGAAAGATAACATACGAGTATATGTTCCACTAGATATAAACAAGGAAGCAATATTGCGAAGACTTGACAGGGTGATTGTGCAGTATGGTGAAGCCAATGAGTATAATGAATCGGAGTTTTCGGTTGATGTGGATAGGTTGGTTTCACAGGTGGAAATCTATGATCAGATTTGGAGTATTCGGTATGTGCCGGAGGAGGGAAAGCATAGTGCAGAGGCGGTAGAACTCGTTAAAGAGTTCGTTGAAAGACTTAGGGATATTCCGGATGGCTGTGCAGAGTGTTTTCCGTTTGAGACTATAGATGAGTTGTCTAGGGAGTATCTTGATCAGAGGTGATTTGAATGACTGAGCTTTTTGCATCAAATCCGCTCTCGGTTGTTGATTCTAATCGAGTATTATACACAGCCAGCCCCTTTGCCAGAAGTTCGTTGTTTCATCTGCAGGAAATCGGTGAGCTTAAGGCATTGCATCAGCATCAATCTTCCCGTTCCAACTTACAATCTTTTCTGTTTTTTACGGTTATCTCCGGCTCCGGAGTGTTGAGTTATGAAGGACAGAAGTATGAGTTAAAACCATCGGATTGTGTCTTTATTGATTGTGAAAAATCATACATACATCAAACGGATGAGAATGAGTTATGGACGCTTCGTTGGATACACTTTTATGGGCCGGCGTTGCCATCTATCTATCAGAAGTATTGTGAACGTGGGGGACGTCCGGTTTTTCAGCCCTCTATAGATGATAAGTTGAAAGCTATCATTGAAGAACATCTTGCTTTAATGAATATAGTGAAGTCAGATGATTACATGCGGGATATGTTGATAAACCAGCACTTATCTGCGCTTCTGACTATTATCATGTCTGAGTCCTGGCATCCGGAAGACCAGGAGGAAATGCCCAAGAAGAGGTCGGTGCTTTTACCCATCAAGGAGTATCTGGATGCCAACTATGCTCTAAAGATTTCTTTGGATGATTTGGCTGAACGGTTCTTTATTAACA
Source organism: Oribacterium sp. FC2011 (assembly GCF_000701645.1). Taxonomy (NCBI): domain Bacteria; kingdom Bacillati; phylum Bacillota; class Clostridia; order Lachnospirales; family Lachnospiraceae; genus Oribacterium; species Oribacterium sp. FC2011. The sequence goes on along the minus strand of NZ_JNJM01000015.1, from coordinate 33,068 downwards.
AATTCTATTTATCAAAATCATTCAAAGAGCAGTACGGAGTTAGTGTGAACAACTATTTATTGTCCGTACGCATCACAAAAGCAAAACAGCTTCTCAGATTTTCTGATAAGCCTATAGAACAGATTGGGTTAGAGTGCGGCTTGGGCCAGGCACATTATTTCAGTTCGAAATTTAAGGAAATAGAAGGCGTTCCGCCAAGTGTATATCGAGAGCAGTGGTGAGCTACTGCTCTCGATTATATTTTTTATAAAAATCATCAAAACAAAAAGCCAAGATTTTGTAAGTGGAAGCCAAGATTTTGAATTCGAATTTATGATGACTTCGCTTATAATGCGCATATTATAAAGAATCTCAGCATGGATGGTCAAAGATTATCTATGCTCGGATTAAGTAAATATATTACAAAGAGTATTAGTCCCAGGAAGGAATTGATAGCATGAAGAAAGCATTGATAACCGGAGTGACCGGACAGGACGGATCATATCTGTCAGAATTTTTGATTGAGAAAGGCTACGATGTCCATGGAATTATTCGTAGATCTTCTGTGGACTTCAGAGAGCGTATTGCTCATTTGGAAGGACATCCCCAGTTTCACCTGCATTTCGGAGATCTTTCCGATACAAGTTCTCTAGTAAAGGTCATCGGAATGGTGAGACCGGATGAGATTTATAACCTTGCAGCCCAGAGTCATGTACAGGTAAGCTTTGATTCTCCTGAGTTTACGGCAGATATCGATGCTACTGGAGTGCTGAGAGTACTGGAAGCTGTTAGAATCACAGGACTGGCAAGTACATGTCGTATATATCAGGCCTCAACATCAGAGCTTTACGGTAAGGTTGAGGAGGTACCTCAGAATGAGAATACTCCATTTCATCCATATTCACCTTACGCTGTCGCTAAGCAGTATGGTTTCTGGATTACAAAGGAGTATCGTGAGGCGTATAACATGTTTTGCTGTTCCGGTATCCTTTTCAACCACGAGTCCGAGAGACGTGGCGAGACATTCGTAACCAGAAAGATAACTCTTGCAGCATCTCGTATTGCTCAGGGCAAGCAGGATAAGCTCTATCTTGGAAACCTTGATTCGCTTCGTGACTGGGGATATGCAAAGGATTACGTTGAGTGTATGTGGCTGATACTCCAGAATGATAAGCCGGAAGATTTCGTAATTGCAACCGGTGTACAGCACAGTGTACGTGAGTTTACACAGCTTGCATTCCATCATGCGGGTATCGAGCTTGAGTTTACAGGTTCCGGCATGGACGAGAAGGGCATTGATAAGGCTACAGGAAAGGTAGTTGTTGAAGTATCCCCGGATTTCTACAGACCGACTGATGTTGTCAACCTTTGGGGTGATCCTTCCAAGGCGAAGAGAGAACTTGGCTGGAATCCTACGAAGACAAGCTTTGAGGAGCTCGTTAAGATCATGGTCGACTATGACATGAAGAAGGTTGCTGTTGAGAGAGCTGAAGAGCACATTAGGACCAACCTCGCAGAGTACCTTGAGAAGGGTGTTGTTAAGTAAATAGATTTGAAAGAAGGTAAAATCATTATGATGCCTGAACAGTATAGAGCCAAACAGGCTCCTATGGCTAAGGATGCAAAGATTTATGTCGCAGGTCATCGCGGCATGGTGGGTTCTGCTATCGTAAGAGAGTTACAGAGACAGGGTTATACAAACATTATTACAAGAACGCATAAAGAACTTGATCTGACCAGACAGGATCAGGTTGAAGCATTCTTCGAGGCTGAGAAGCCGGAGTACGTGTTCCTTGCGGCTGCTAAGGTTGGCGGTATCATCGCAAATCAGGAGCATTTGGCTGATTTTATGTATGAAAACATGATACTTGAGATGAACGTGGTTCATTCAGCATGGCAGAACGGATGCAAGAAATTGGAGTTCCTCGGTTCATCCTGCATTTATCCTCGCATGGCGCCTCAGCCTATGCCGGAGTCTTGCCTCCTGACATCTGAACTTGAGAAGACTAATGAGGCGTATGCTCTTGCCAAGATTTCCGGACTTAAGTATTGCGAGTTTCTAAACAAGCAGTATGGTACAGATTACATTTCTGTAATGCCTACAAATCTTTATGGACCGAATGACAACTATCATCCGACACACAGTCATGTTCTGCCGGCTTTGATCCGTCGTTTTCATGAAGCTAAGGTAAATGGTCTTACAGAGGTAACCTGCTGGGGAGATGGGTCACCACTTCGTGAATTCCTATATGTTGATGATCTTGCTAATCTTTGTGTATTTCTTATGAATAACTATAGTGGTGATGAAACGGTTAATGCAGGTACCGGTAAGGAATTGACTATAAAAGAGCTTACTGAACGTGTGGCAAAGATTATCGGTTATACCGGGGAGATAAAGTGGGATACAACCAAGCCAAACGGAACTCCAAGAAAGCTTCTGGATGTAAGCAAGAGTAAGGCAATGGGATGGGAACCTAAATACAGTCTTGATGAAGGCATTAGGTTGTCCTATGAGGATTTCCTCAATAATCCTATGAGAGCTGAGAGATAAAATCGGTGTAATGTAACTCTAATAGACAATATGTAATGACCTCCTCTTTGTAGCAACGTGGATTTACCTGTATACTAAAGTTGATAAGACAATGGTAACAGGGATTACCGCATACAAAGGGAGGTCACATAATGAATAATACCACAGTTTACGTAGGAATGGATGTACACAAGGAAAGTTTTACTCTCTGCGCTTACTTGATTGAAACAGAAAAAGCAGCTTACATAAGGCGTACACCGGCTGATTACAAGGAAATTCTCAAGTATCTGGAATTTCTCAGAACAATCTACGGAAATGATACTAACTTTATATGCGGTTATGAAGCCGGATGTCTCGGCTATACGTTATATCATCAGCTAACAGACCGTAACGTTAGCTGTGTGATACTTGCTCCAACCACTATGCTTGAAACACGTAGTGGTAAAAGAATAAAAACTGATAAGCGTGACGCTGCACTGATTGGTAAATGTCTTGCTCAACACAACTACAGTCCTGTTCATGTCCCCACTGCTACAGATGAAGAAACAAAAGAGTTTCTTCGGATGAGGGATGATCATAAGCTTGCGCTCAAAAAAGTGAAACAGCAGATTCTTTCATTTTGCCTTCGTCATAACTATCGCTATGATGGAAAAAGTCATTGGACAATAGCTCATTTAAAATGGCTTAAATCACTTAGACCTGAGGCTCTATATAAAGAGATCCTCGATGAATACCTGCTGACCTATACAACCTTAAGTGACAAGCTTGACCGTTTGGATAGGCGAATAGAAGAACTCGCTTCCAAAGACGAGTACAAGGAGTCTGTGAAAAAACTTTGCTGTTTCATCGGAGTTCAAACTCATACAGCATTATCTGTATTGGTTGAAGTAGGTGATTTCAAACGTTTTGCAACGGCTGACAAGTTTGCTTCATATCTTGGTCTTGTACCAGGCGAAGATTCCAGTGGTGATGAAAAAACAAGGCTTGGGATCACAAAAGCCGGAAATCGTCATGTGAGGCAATTACTCACGGAATCATCACAGACATACAGCAGAGGGCAAATTGGTCATAAATCAAAAGCACTTAAAGCACGTCAGGCTGGCAATCTGCCTCAGGTCATTGCATATGCTGATAAAGCTAATGAAAGACTGAGACGTAAGTACTACAAAATGGTTCTTGGGAAAAGCAAGAAACACAACGTCGCTAAAACTGCAATAGCAAGAGAACTTGCCTGCTTCATGTGGGGCATGATGACTGATAAAATAGCATGATCTGGTATAACATCATGTCTCCGATATCAAGGCCAAGCCGCCGAGGGCGGTGCTTCGCAGCCTTGACATCTTCACCCTGCTGTTATAGTGGGTGGTTAAGCAGATGTAAGATGGCTTGTGCCATTTACATCTGCCCATTAACAAGCAACAACTGAAGACATCTTGAAAGGGCTTCGGCCATTTCAAGGTTCGAGCTATCTACGAGTAAACTATGTCGGCACAGAGCAATCTGTGATCCACGCTATTAGACGGTAGAGCTCACGGCGGACCATTGACCTGTCGGTAACCAATCCACGTATATCAGAGTGGCCAATGCCGGGAACTGATACCCCGAGGCTCTTTCAAGATGCCTTCAGATACAATTAAATAAGTTTGTGGTGATCCCTGTCATTTTTCGCTTGACAAGAGGTCATTACATATCAGTTTACCAGTGGCAACTATTATGCAATAGCTTACATATAGTGCTCCTGGTTTTTGAAAGCTCTAAATATTTAAGAAAAATATCGTAAGTCAATGGTTAATGGGCTGCTGTGAGGAAGAGATGACTTACAGTGGCTCGTTTTGTTTATTAATAAAGGCGCTCAGTGGATGTGCTTGTGGATTTCATTTGGGGTCATCAGAAGTATCACAACAAAATGTTCTTCACTGGAATCATGGCAACTGAGTGGTCAAAAAAAGAGGTAATGTGTATGAATATAGTTCTTTTATCTGGTGGTTCAGGAAAGCGTTTGTGGCCACTGTCAAATGATGTTCGCTCTAAGCAGTTTATTAAGATATTCAAGGATGAAAAAAATGAGGGCGAGTATGTCTCTATGGCCCAGAGAATGTACAGGTCTATCAGGAAGATCGATACAGATGCCAAGGTTACAGTAGCAACCTCCAAGAGTCAGGTGTCAGAAATCCATAATCAGTTGGGTGAAGATGTAGGTGTGTCCATCGAGCCTTGCAGAAGAGATACGTTTCCGGCTATCGCATTGGCAACAGCTTATCTTCATGACGTAGCAGGTGTGGGTGAGAATGAGGCAGTTGTTGTCTGTCCGGTGGATCCTTACGTTGAAGATGATTATTTTGCTGCTTTGAAGAAGTTGGCTGAACTTGCAGAGGAAGGAGCGGCTAATCTTACGCTTCTTGGTATGGAGCCGACATATCCTTCTGAGAAGTATGGATATATCATTCCTGAAACTAAAGATAATGTGTCAAAGGTTGCTAGCTTTAAGGAGAAACCGGAGCTGGAGACGGCAAAAGAGTACCTGAAGCAAGGGGCGCTTTGGAATGGTGGGATATTTGCTTATAAGCTTGGCTATGTTCTCAAACGTGCTCATGAGCTGATTAAATTTGATGATTATTATGATCTTTATCAACATTACGATGAGTGCACGAAGATCAGTTTCGACTACGCTGTCGTCGAGAAAGAGGCTGACATTCAGGTGCTCCGTTTCAATGGTCTCTGGAAGGATCTCGGAACATGGAATACCCTCACTGAAGCTATGAGCGAAAACATTGTCGGAAAAGGTGAGATGAATGAAACATGTGAAAACGTACACATTGTAAATGACCTTGATGTACCTGTTTTGGCAATGGGCCTCAAGGATGTGGTTATATCCGCTTCTCCAGAAGGAATTCTGGTATCCGATAAAGCTCAGAGTTCTTACATTAAGCCTTTCGTAGATAAGTACGAGCAGCCAATCATGTTTGCTGAGAAATCATGGGGATCATATCTGGTTCTCGATGTTGAAAAGGAATCTATGACAATCAAGGTGACTTTACATAAAAGCCACTCTATGAATTATCATAGTCACCAAAATAGAGATGAGGTGTGGACTATTATTTCCGGTAACGGTAGAACTGTAGTAGACGGAATGGTGCAGAACGTTAAGGCCGGAGATGTCGTTACTATGCAGGCAGGCTGCCGTCACACAATAATCGCTGATTCTGAGCTGCAGCTTATCGAAATCCAGCTTGGAAAGGAGATCAGCGTACATGACAAGAAGAAGTACAAGCTCGAGATTTGAGGAAAAGGATGAGGTTACTGCATGTGGGTGTGGTTTTGAGAACAGCAGTGCGGATAAGCAGGGTAGTGCGACCGAGAATAGAGGCGAAAGCAGACAGGACAGTGTGGTCAAAAAGGATAGTATGATCGATCAGAGAAGTATGGTGGGATACGACAGCTTTGCCTTTGGAAATAAGCCGTTCCTGTTGTCGCCGGCCGGTAAAGATTATCTTTGGGGTGGACAGCGTCTTAATGATGAGTACGCAAAGAACATCAATCTTTCTCCTCTGGCAGAGACTTGGGAGTGTTCTACTCATCCTGATGGTCCTAGTGTGGTTGCATCTGGTGAGTATGAAGGAATGACTTTGGCAGAGGTGCTGAAGGCTCATCCCGAGTTTTTGGGAACACATCCGATATCTGTCATAGGCGAAGGAATCCCGATTCTTGTAAAGCTTATCGATGCGAAGAATGACTTGTCTGTGCAGGTTCACCCTTCGGATGAATATGCCAAAGAACACGAGAATGGCCAGCTTGGCAAGACTGAGATGTGGTATGTGGTCGATGCTGAACCCGGCGCTGAGCTTGTTTATGGTTTTAAGAATGAGGTAACGAAGGAGCAGGTAAGGGCAAGCATAGCTGACGGAAGTATTGAAAAATACATGCACACTGTTCCGGTTCACAAAGGTGATATGTTTTACATTGAATCCGGAACGGTTCACGCCATCGGTGGAGGTATCCTGATCGCTGAAATCCAGGAGAGCAGTAACCTGACATACAGACTTTATGATTATAACCGTATCGACAAGAACGGAAGGCTTAGAGAACTTCATATCGAGAAGGCTCTTGATGTGATGAATTATAGCTCATCTGCAGAACCGCGTCAGCCTATGAGAAAGCTGCAGTATAAACCAGGTAGTGCGTATGAACTTCTGAGCCGTTGCAAGTATTTCCAGGTTGAGAGAATGTTGGTCAACACAGAACGAATCAAGACTATGGCGGAGTTTCAAAGTAGTGATACGTCATTTGAAGTGTTACTCTGTATCGATGGTTGTGGAGTAATGTTCGGTGAAGATGTCAGCATTAACATATTCAGAGGCGACTGCATCTTTGTTCCGGCGAATAGTGAGAAACTGAAGATTCATGGGAAAGCGGAATTTTTGAGGATCAGTTGCTGATATAGTTTTTTCAAATATATATGTTTAGCTGATTAAAGGATTAATGCGGCAAGTGGCATTTCTAATGGATTTGTAAAGTGGTTTCCGCTTGAAGCTATAGATGAAATATCGCGTAATGTCTTGGTTAGTGTATGACAGCTGAAAGAATGTTATGGATTATAACATTCTTTCCGCCTGTCTTTTTGAAAATAGTGAATATTATTCAAGCATCAATGAAATATATTGCAAAAAACATGACGATGAATTAAACTGATTATACTTTTACAGAAAACAATATATGTTATTTAGAATAACGCGAGAGGATATATACAGTATGAAGACATTATCACAGGAAAAGCTTGCAGAGCTTGTAAGCTCTAAGCGTAAAGAGAAGAAGATGACACAGCAGCAGCTTGCTGATGCAACAGGTATAAATCGTGCCATGTTCAGTCATATTGAATCTATGGAGTATGTTCCTTCCATACAGCAGCTTGAAAAGATTGCTTCTGTTTTGGGATTTGACCCTACTGAAGTATTCTTGGATTATGATGGAACCATGACCTTTGAGTCGAAATCGCCTATGAATATTGCAGTGGCCGGTACCGGTTATGTTGGTCTTTCCATTGCTACATTACTTGCCCAGCATAATCATGTTACGGCAGTAGACATTATCCCGGAGAAGGTTGAACTTATAAATAAAAGAAAATCACCGATCCAGGATGAGTACATAGAGAAGTATCTTACCGAGAAGGAGCTTGATCTTACGGCGACTCTTGATGGAGAGGTAGCTTACAAGGATGCAGATTTTGTAATCATTGCGGCACCTACAAATTATGATGCAAAGAAGAACTATTTCGATACAAGCGCTGTTGAAGCTGTAATTGAACTTGTACTCAAGGTGAATCCTAAGGCCATCATGGTAATCAAATCAACGATTCCGGTTGGATATACAGAGTCGGTGAGAAAGAAGTATAACACCGAAAACATTATCTTCAGTCCTGAATTCCTTCGTGAGTCAAAGGCTCTTTATGATAATTTGTATCCTTCAAGAATCATAGTTGGAACTGATAAGGATAATGAACGACTTGTTGAGGCGGCGCATACTTTTGCGGCACTTCTTCAGGAGGGCGCAATTAAAAAGGGCATCAGCACTCTTTTTATGGGTTTAACGGAAGCTGAGGCTGTAAAGCTTTTTGCCAACACTTATCTTGCGCTTCGTGTATCTTACTTTAACGAGCTTGATACCTATGCGGAGTCAAAGGGACTGAATACCAAAGACATTATCGATGGTGTAAGTCTGGATCCGCGAATAGGAACACATTACAATAATCCTTCATTCGGTTATGGCGGATACTGTCTGCCAAAGGATACAAAGCAGCTTCTTGCGAACTATAAGGATGTTCCGGAGAATCTGATTGAGGCAATCGTTGAGTCCAACAGAACCCGTAAGGATTTCATTGCGGACCGAGTTTTGGAAATCGCAGGATTTTATTCATATTCATCTAACGAGTATGATCCTTCGCAGGAAGAAAAGCAGAAAGATACATTTATCGGAGTATATAGACTTACAATGAAATCTAACTCCGATAATTTCCGTCAATCATCGATTCAGGGAATCATGAAGAGAATAAAAGCAAAAGGTGCAGAGGTTATCATATATGAACCAACATTGCCGGATGGGTCTACATTCTTTGGAAGCGAAGTGGTTAATGACCTTGAGAAGTTTAAGAGCATGAGTCATGCTATTATTGCAAATAGATATAATTCATGTTTGGATGATGTAAAGGAAAAGGTTTATACGAGGGATTTGTTCCAGAGGGATTAAAGTAAGGGGGCATATCCCATTACAATTTTACAAAACCATAATGTGAATTTTCCATAGGATCAACTCGCGGAGTAAACATTATAAAAACCACGGATTCGCATCAAATGTGAACTTCCAAAACTTTTGTGCAACTAACGATGGATTGTAAACAACCAAACGGTCAAAACCCCTTGAAAATACTGGAATAATCCGCATTTTGAGGTTGAAAAGATGCGGATTTTTTGTTATTGTGAATTTCCTGAAGGATTAACTCACGGCTAAAAAAATATCGAAAAAACCACGGATTTACACCGAAAAACCTGGATTTTGGCATGAATCCGTGGCAGAATTACAGAGAGTTAAATAACGCTCTATAAAGGAGGCAGATATGTTCCTGAAAAAGCTTGTTTCGATACCAAAAGATGAGAAGGGGATTTCGAAGAAAACCATCGATGGTATAACTTACGTTTATTACACATACGAGAGACACTATGACCCTAAGAAGAAATATACTGTTGGAAGTCTGACATCCATAGGTAAGTGTGAAAGCCGCGAAAGCGACATGATGTATCCCAACACAAACTACCTCAAGTACTTTCCGGATGCAGATATCCCTGAGACTAAGAACATATCCGATAGAAGCGGTGTATTAAAGGTCGGACCATATCTTGCTATAAAGAAGGTAGCTGATGATTATCACCTCGACGATATGCTGGCCGATATCATAGGGGACGATGCCGGCCTTTTTCTGGATCTTGCCGCGTATAGCATAATAGCTGAGAACAACGCTAATCAGTATTATCCTGACTATGCATTTGATCATCCTTTGTTTACCAAAGCGATGAGGATATACAGTGATTCAAAAGTGAGCGATTTTATCAATGGCATCAGTCAGTCACAGGCTGTAGAGTTTCTGAACCAGTGGAATCTGCAGCATGATCACAGACAGAAGATCTATATATCCTACGATTCAACAAACAAGAATTGTGATGCCGGGGACATTGACCTTGTGGAATACGGCCATGCAAAGGATGACCAGGGTAAGCCTATAGTTAATTATGCTGTAGCTTATGACTGCGATAATTCATTACCTCTATTTTATGAGGATTATCCCGGAAGCATCACTGATATCGCGCAGCTTCAGGTAATGCTCGAAAAGGCAAAGGGATATGGATACAGGAATGTCGGCTTCATTCTTGACCGTGGATACTTCAGCGAAGAGAACATCCACTACATGGACAAGTGCGGGTATGAGTTCGTGATAATGGTCAAAGGGATGAAGAAGTTCGTAAACGAACTGATCCTGTCGAGAAAAGGTCTGTTCGAAAACAGAAGGGAAAACATTATCCGTGAGTATCAGGTAAGTGGCATAACAGTGAAGAGAAAGCTGTATGCTTCAGATACGAAGGACCGATACTTCCATATTTATTACAGCGACAGGAAGAAAAGCGCTGAAAGAGAAAACTTCGAGGATAAAATCGATAAACTGGCGGCATTCCTGAAGAAGCATGAGCATGAGAAGATACCTCTCGGAAAGGAACTGGAGAAATACTTTGATCTCATATACAGCAAGAAGGGTGAACCGGATGAAAAGTTCATGTTCGCCAAAGAGAAATATGAAGAGATAAACAAAGTGATTGACCTTTGCGGATACTTCGTCATTATCACATCCGAGAAAATGACTGCAAAGGGAGCCTTGGAATTGTATAAAGGCAGAGATGTTTCGGAGAAGCTTTTCTGTCAGGATAAGTCCTACCTGGGAGATAAGAGCTTCAGGGTACACTCTACGGAATCTATACATGCAAAGATTTTCATAGAGTTTGTGGCGCTAATCATCAGAAACAAGCTTTATAGGATGCTGAAGGACTACAAGATAGAAACTGAAAGCAAGCAGAATTATTTCTCGGTTCCGGCTGCAATCAGAGAACTCAGCAAGGTGGAAATGATAAGGCAGGCTGATGGTGACTATAGGCTTGACCATGCGGTAACAGCCACATGTAAAACCCTGTTCAAGGCGTTTGGAATCAACGATGCAAAGATCAAATCCGGTGTAAGAGAGATCACCGCACGTTTAAAATACTCTGAGGAAGCATAAAGAAAATGAAACGAGGAAGGAAACCGGCATCATCGATAGACGAACGGGTTGAGAAACAGAAACTGATCGTGCTTAAGGATAAAGAAAAGATGGACAAGGACATAGCGATCCTTGACGATCTCATGAAAAAACAGGAGGAGCTCCGGAACAAGAAGCTCCTCGGCGCTATAACTAAGAGTAATAAGAGTTTTGAGGAAATAATGGACTTCTTGACGGAGAATTCGGATGGGGAAAAAGAGGAGAGTTAAAAGGGCAGGAAATTCACAATTCATAGGGATAAGTTGGATTGAAATGGCATTGAATTGTTTGTAAGGTTATTATGATAAGGCATTAACCTTATGCAAATATGAAATATAAATGATAGTGAACATTTTTGAGAGTAGGCGGAGTGTTAGCAAATGGCCAGACCTAAGAAACGACCACATTATGATCCGGATAAGATCATGAAGAATCTGTTGGATGCGGTATCTGAATCATATGATGAAACCGAGGAGCTGAAACAGACGGCAGCTGAATTTGATATGTCGCCTTTGAAGATCCGAAAGCTGCTTATTACATCCGGAGCATATAGCAATGAAATATCAAAGGTAGTAAACGATCTGCGTGCCGCCGGGAAGAGTATAGCGGATATTCAAGAGCTTACGGGCCTTAAGAAATCATCTGTAAACGGATATCTGCCGTATACGAAGTCGATATATAAGGCGGAAGAATTGTCGATGAATGCGGAGCGAATTAATGTATATCGAAGCAGGCAGCAGGCGGTTAGGGATCTGATGGAGCGTATGAACGAATATGCTCTTTGGGATGTGGTTGTGGCATTTCAAAAGTATCCTTTCCATACAATTACAGGACTGCCTTTTACGTATGAGTTAAAGAAAGGACGGAATGGGGATTATAATAGGGAACTGATTATAGACAGAAGAAGTGGGAGTAAGACTATTGTTTGGAGCTCTGTGATGAGGGCATTTGAAAAGGCAGTTGAATTACGGGGTGAGATTGTTTCGCGACCCAAGGCGCTGGGGGATATAAGGGGTGTGTTGTATATTTATCCGATGCTGTATCGGTTTGGGGTTATAGAAGCGGAGAAAATGCTGGAAGAAATGAAGATTAAGAGACCATTGCCGAGGAAAGAATAGGGGGTAGTTGACATGAATTCTCATGTCATATAGGAAAGAGATATACTATAACTATGTGATGATAGACATTGTCATTTCTTTTAAGGAAGCGGTTGTTTTATCTTTGGTATATGAGACAGTAAAACATTGGAACCGTGTATCGGGAATTTTTTATAAACTTTTATTCTAGAACAACGAAAATAAATAACTGATACTTTAAATAATCTGTGGTATAATAGTTTTATCATGTAAACCCGAGGTGGCTATTATGCCAAGAAAAGCAACTGCAATAATCCTTAGAGACGGAGATTACGAATACCTTCGTTCATTAATCAAACAACGTACAATACAGGCTCAAGTAGTTATTCGTGCTCACATTCTGTTGGACAGAGCTAATAGCGTACCCATCCGTGATATCGCAAGAATTTACGACATAAGTACTGCAACAGTACAGCTTTGTGTATCAAAGTATCTTAGCGATGGTACTGACAGCGCTCTTTTTGATAATCAACGTAAAGGTCGTCCTGTTGAGATTACCGATGATGCAGTTGCATGGATCATCGATGTTGCCTGCCAAAGACCTGCGGATCTTGGTTATTCTCAGGAACTTTGGACACTGAAAAAGTTACATCAACATATACAGAACAACGCTGAAGCTGCAGGATATCCAAGATTGAAAACAATCACAAAACCAATGGTTCAGAAAATCCTGAAGCGATCAGATATCAAGCCATTCAAAATCAAGTATTATTGTGAAAAACGTGATCCTGATTTTGAAGCAAAAAAGCATGATGTATTGCTTGCATATAAACAAGTCAGCATGCAGTTTAACGAAGATGGAAACATCATAATACCGGAGAGCGGCATCATGGTTCACACCGTATCATGCGATGAAAAGCCGGGAATACAGGCCATTGCAACAACAGGTGATGATCTTCGTCCTACAGCACAAAATGGCTGCGTGATGCGAGATGCTGAATATAAGCGCCTTGGAACACTTTCGCTCCTTGCCGGAATTGATCTTCTTACAGGAGAAGCAATACCCTATGTCAGCGAAACCCACAAGAGTTCTGATTTCATTGAACTCTTGAAGAAACTGGACGCTCGATATCCTGAAGGAGATGTCATCCGTATTGTTTGCGACAATCACTCTGCACACAAATCAAAAGAGACAAGAAATTATCTTGCAACAAGACCGGAAGGTCGTTTTGTTTTTGTGTTTACACCTAAGCATGGATCATGGCTTAACATGATAGAAAGTTTCTTCAGTAAGATGATCAAGCAAATGCTTAGAGGTATTCGTGTAAAATCCAAGGAAGAACTTGAGCAGCGTATCTACCTCTATTTCGAAGAAGTAAATCGTGAACCTGTAGTTTATCATTGGACATACAAAATGGATGAAATCAGTGTTGTTGAGGCAGAGTCAGCTGGAATTAAATCCAATGATTCATTAAGTGTCAGTTAATTATTATTCGATGTACTAGCGGAATAATTGAAGGACATATTGAGTACTATAGTCTAATATCTTTCTAAGGTATTCACAATAATAGATTATTTTACTACACTACCGAGTCATATAAAGTAGACTATTTTACTCTACTAACGAAGGAGACCAACTATGAAAATTCAACCCTGAATTAGCAAAAAATTCTTTTTAACTATCGATGGTAAAAAAGGGTAACCTTAACAAGGCTCCCAAGAGGGCGCTTTTAAACAAATCTATCGATATGGTATACAGACCCTTTAGTCTAGTTTAAATTCCAAGTCGTATGTCATCATTTTCCAGATGACTCTGACGAGCTTGCCGGCACAATGTCCAAGGGCATTGTAATGAGTCCGGCCTTCCGCCATCTTGGCGTCAATGGAGAAGCGAATGAGGCAAATGAGTCGGAATTTTCGGTGGATGTGAACATGCTGGTTGCTCAGGTGGAAATCTATGATCAGATTTGGTACATTCGACATATGCCGGACAGAGGAAAACATAGTGTGGAGGCAATTGAGCTTGTCAAAGAGTTTATTAAAAAACTTGAGGATATTCCTGATAGATGTGCAGAGAGTTTTCTTTTTGAATTAATTAATGAATTGAGGAGAGAGTATTTATAGGTGGAGGGACAGATTTGGTACTGTTGTCATTAGTACGAATGTAAAAAACTTAAAGAGTGATAAAAACGAGTATGGATGATATATGGCTTATTGTAACATAGGATAATGGTATTGATGAGAGGTGATAAAAAATGGACTTGTGGCAACAACATCATGATATTTTAAAATATAACTGATATAATTAAAAAAAGGAAACACGGTTTATATTGGAGTATCGAATTATTATGGAGGATAGATATGCTAAGTTGGGATGAAATTTTATGTGACACCCGTATAAGGCCATCAAGTGTAAATAATACCGGAAGTAGAATTGTACGTAACCAATTTGAAGCAGATTATGATAGAATTGTGGGTTCATCATCTGTACGTCGATTACAAGACAAGGCTCAGGTATATCCTCTTCAGGAGAATGATTTTACACGTACAAGATTGACACACTCTATTGAGGTGTCTGCATTAGCGCGTTCATTGGGAAAGGGTGTTGGTGAGTGGTTGGTAAAAGAAAAACCAGATGTATTTAATCTGGAAATGGTTGATAAGCTTGCTGCTATTTTGCAAACTGCGGGACTTGTACATGATTTGGGAAATCCACCTTTTGGGCATTATGGAGAATCAGTTATTAGGGAATGGTTTGAAAGAAATTTTTATTCATTGGATGCAAAGTTTGGCGTTTACTTAGATAAACCAGAATTAAAGGAAACACTTAGGGATTATAGATATTTTGATGGGAATGTTCAAAATTTCAGAATTCTTACGAAATTGCAAATGATGAATGATCAATACGGAGCTAATTTTACATATGGTACACTATCTTCAATAATTAAATATCCATGGTCATCGTCTTTGTGTAACAGGGAGAAATCTAAATATGGTTATTTTGTGTCAGAGGCAGATTTATATAACAAAATTAGGGTTAAAATTGGATTAAAGGAAAATCAGAGGAATCCAATTACATATTTGTTAGAGGCTGCAGATGATATAATTTATATTTTGGATGATATAGAAGATGGTGTTAAGAAAGGTTATATTGATTGGAACCGAGAATATGAAAATATAAAAGATAAATGTAATAATGGAAAGAAAAAACATATTTTTGATAAAATTGATGCCTTGAGATCTAAACACAATCTGGATTTAGAAAAAAATAAGGACGATGGAGTAGTTAGAAGCTTCAGAAATTATTCACAAAGCTATTTATTTGAAGTGGCATTGGGGAATTTTATTGATAATTATGACGCGATTATGACAGGAACCTTTGAGGGAGAATTATTAGATAGAGAAAACGATTTCATTAAGGAAATAAAAAAGGTCACTAGAGATTATTGCTATAATTGCCATGAAGTGTTGGCGTTAGAAGCTATGAGCCACATAGTGTTAAGCAAATTATTGGATATTTTTATTGGGACATTTTTAGCAGCAGACAGAAAAGAATTAGCAGATACTAGGACATATACAGGAAAAATTTATAGATTGATTTCACCTAATTATAGGTATATTTCCAGATTTAACTATGAAACTAACGAGGAGTCGTTGGTTGATATTGAGAAAATATCTGATGAATCTTTGATTAGATTATCAGTGGATTTTATAGTGGGTATGACTGATAGTTATGCTATGAAAATGTACAAAGAATTAACGGGTATTAAGCTACCTAGTTGATGTTATTAATTGTGGTTATTTATAGAGGACGAATTATGGGTTTTGGAGTTGTAAAGAGTCTTTCTAAGGTAATTGGAGATGAATTATATGATGAGCTATGTGATATTGGAAATCTATATCTGATTGGTGGTAGTTTGCGGGATTTCAAGAGACATAAAAATTTTGATTTTTCACGAGATATCGATGTTGTTATCGATGTAAGAAATGAAAAAAAATGGGAAAACTTTATTGCAGAAAATGGACATCAACAAAACAAGTTTGGAGGATATAAGATTAGGCTATCTAAAACTAAAATAGATATCTGGCAGATTGATAAAACGTGGGCTTATGTTAATAAGAAAATAGCATGTGATAAGAGTTGCTATGTTTCTAATCTGAAGAAAACTGTCTTTTTTAATATAGATGCGATTCTTTATGATATAACTCAAAAACGTTTCTATGATTATGTTTATAAAAAAGCCATAGAACATAATTTGTTAGATATAGTGTTGGAGGATAATCCAGAAATAGATTTAAATATTTCACGGGCTATAGTTTTAAAGAATCAGTATTCTTTAAGGTATTCAGATAGTTTAATAAAGTTTATAAAGAAGCATGGGCGTAATGATGAGGAGTACTATAAAAAAATATATAATATAATCAAAAAGAGATATAATGGCGAGATAATAAAGAAAGAACAAGTTCAATTAGAAATACAATCTATTTTTGATAGTGATGATAAATAGCGAGATATAACATATTGCTAGACACGGAAATTCGAAATTTTCGGGATTTTGGTAATGTATCGATCTCAGTGTGGACTTCATCGACAGAAATGATGTCAGTAAGCGGCAACCTGTCGAGTTTGACATATCGGTCAAAAATGTCGAGGACATGTGTGTCTGAAGAATTGAATCGTCGTGCGATGGAAGCGGCTGTCTCATCAAGATCTCGAAATGCTTGAACGATCATCATGTCTGAAGCATTTGTCTTTCTGCGATTCTTATCCACAAATTTGAAGGATTCGGCGAGATCATACCGACAATCCTTATTTGTGCATCGCCATCTGCGTTGCTTTAGTTCGAGGGAAAGAGAATAGCCGTCTTGGAAAATAGGGTGGCTGATGTTACGTACCTTCGTGCCTCGGGAATGCATGCGGTAACCGCACTGAGGACAAAAGGTAGCGGAAGGTTTTGTCTCCAGCGTGAGGATTTTTATTTGGCCCTCGACCCTGGTGGATGTGATGGAAATGTTTGGATCTTCAAGATCCAATAAGTCTGCTATACTGATCATAATACCTCCTTGCAGAATAATGTTGTAGCAGACTTATTCAGATATTGCTACCGTGTAGTGCGCCCAGCTAAGGGTGCTTCACATAGTGGGCAGGAAACGCCCACCTGATAAGTCGTAAGCCACGACATCAGAAGCGAGTTTTGCGTGGCGTGCGGTAACGTATACTGCGAAGCGTAAACAGTATGGCTGTAGGGGCAATATACAGCATCGAAAGACAATTGAAATCGGAGGACGACGCGGTTACACGCGCGGAAGTCAATACACTGTCTGTCGTTATTGGCGAGATATGCAGTGCTCTGGCGGTGTCGGCGAGATCTGCCCATGCAGTACAAAAGTGAAGTGTTAACTGGGGAGAGCCTATGTGTTCCGTCTCGAGTGTGTCGAGACGGTATACCGAGTGACCCAAAAGGGAGCGAGGTAGAAGATACATAGGCAGTCGGAGGTCCGAATATTACCTATGAATCCGTGAACATGATAAGCGGTGGAGGGAAGTCGAGAGGAGCTGTCCTCACAGCTCTGACCTGCGAGACAATATCAAAGAGGAAACATTTGCTACACACAGAGGTAGACTTCTCCGTACACAGAGACGGAAGAAAGAAGGGTAAACAAATGGCAACGAAATTGGAGAGAATAGCGGAACTATCTTCGCAAAATCCCAAAATAGTATTCACATCAATCGGACATCTGATAGACGTGAACTTCCTTAAGGAATGCCACATGAAAATGGACGGGGATAAGGCCGTTGGAATCGATGGGATAACCAAAGAGGAATATGGGCTTTAACTTAACGAAAATTTGGTTGACTTGGTAGACAGACTCAAAAGAAAGGCATATAAACCAAAACCTGCGATGCGTGTGGAAATTCCTAAGGACAATGGTAAAACAAGACCTTTAAGCATTTACTGCTACGAGGATAAGTTGGTACAGGAGGCATTAAGACGTATTCTTGAAGCGGTATTTGAGCCCATGTTTTATGATGAGATGATGGACTTCAGACCGAACAGAAGCTGTCATTTAACGAGATACTGGTTGGTTATTATCATTACTACGGGATTACGGATAACTCACGGAGTATTAAATCGTTTGGCTACGAGGTGATGAAGAGCCTGTTCTATTGGCTTAACAGACGTAGTCAGAAAAGAAGTTATAAATGGGCCGATTTTCTGAAGATGATTAACTTCACACATCCTTTAGCTAAAGCGAGAATATACGTGAGCATCTACGCGTGAAAGTATACGAGGAATGAGTCTCGTAAAGAGCCGGATGCAGGAAACCTGCACGTCCGGAATTCTGTGAGGGGCAGAGGGAGCAATCCCCCTGTCTACTTGACCAGGAAAATTTCTATAATGATATACCGTATACTGGGAAATTTTTGTAAACTTTTGTTCTGGCTGGTTGACAGATGGATGATTATTTGCAGCACGTACTTGATCGAATTCGATATTATTTCATGGTGAACAACAGGTACCTTTAGGCAGAAGCTATGAAGAATATGGTGTGATGTTATGAACTTGGATGCAGAAAGAATACTGAAAACTCAAGTTGCAAAGCATTTCCAGATTGAGAAGTATATTTGGCTGATTGATAATTTGCAAAACATTAACATTGCTTCTGATAAAGATGGATTTCAAAAGAAGTATAATGGTTTCTGGAACGTAAGAAGCGATTCCAATTGGAGAGATTCATATTTTGAATATTTTGAATCCGTGAAGGATAAGGCACCATCTTTTGAAAAGATAATTATGGATTTAAATGTGAAATTGAAAGGTAGAATTGAACCCTCATTTTCTAGCAAGATGTTAGCCACGATAGATCCGGGTAGGCCTATATGGGATAGCCGTGTACTTGTAAGGCTCGGATATAAAGATGACTGGAAAGGAGATAATAGTATTGATAATGCTAATTCGATTTATAAGCGCATCTGCGGATGGTATGCAGAATATTTTGAGACTGCAGAAATGAAGAGAAATATTGAAATCTTTGATTCTTATCTTCCGGAATATAAAGATAGGATTAGTGCTGTGAAGAAGATTGACTATTTGTTGTGGGGAATGTGATATGTCAAAAGCCTTTCAAGAGCCAAGGTTATTAAAAGCATACTGCTTTTTCTTAGATATTCTTGGGTATACAAGAGAATTAGAAACAGTTTGTACTACGGAACATATGAAGCAGTTGCTGGATGCACTTGATGCTGCAAAAGGTAAGTTTTCAGATAGCTCAAAATACTCAATCAAGTTCTTTACAGACAACATTATTGTTGGAGTTCCGCTAAGAAGAATAAATGAATTAGAAGAACAGGGCATGCTGGAGGATGAGGTAAATAGCTACGCACAAGGACCTGCAGGCGATGTCGTCTCAGAAATGTACGCTGATTATCTTAATGAGATTATAGAACCTGTGATTTTTTATCAGTACACAATGAACAAAAAGGGGTTCTTTATACGTGGGGGATTATCAAAAGGATTTCTGTATATGGATGATGATGTTGTTTATGGCAATTCATTGATAGAATCCTATCATCTTGAGGACGCAGCGGTCTATCCTAGGATTATCTTAAGTAAAGAGCTAAAAGAAATGGTCGCAAGAATTATGTATGATAAGCTTCATCTTGATCCGTTTAAAGCAATTCACGACCAGAAAATTGATGATTATCCTGTGATTCCACAACTATTAGTAGATGAAAAAGGCGATGTTTTTGTTAACTATCTGTATCTTGCTATTAAGGATTGGGATAGTCGTGATGTTGACTTCGACAAGGTAAGAGACCACAAATGGATTATTGAGCAGAAGATAGAAAATAGTAAGTCGCTGGATGGTCATATACTTGAAAAGTATTGCTGGTCTGCTTATTATCACAATTGGTTTTGCAGATGGTTTTCTGATAATAAAGACAGTGATTATCAGATTGAACATATACCTATTGTGAAAGAAAACTGGATAATAAAATGGATTTATGGGGATGATGCATTTAGTATACTGTTTCCCGAAGATATAGAATCAGGGAGGATCTAATAATAATTACGACAACTATCACAGTTGCTTTTAAGGACAAAATATCAGAAATAACCGATGTAACTGGTTTAGACGGTTCAACCGGTTTGAAGTATTTCTTGTCATCGGATATTGGTGTGCAACCGTGAATCGTTACGACTCATTTGAGACGAGTGAAGAAGTTAATCGATTAAAAGGAGAGAATCATATGAGCAAACAAGTTTATATTAGTGCGGATTATTCTGAAGATGATGGGGACCGCGATGTTGTAGAGGAGTTACACAAATGGGGGAATGACGATAAACATAAGGTAGATTATATTGATACCGCAGAGGTTGTATCCGGTAGCGTAGTAAAAGATGAGGATTGTCGTTCCTGCGACTTAAAAGATGAGTTTAATAGGCAAATAAACGCATCTTCAGCGGCCATTTTTATTATTGGTGACAAAACGTCATCTCGTATAGCTGGAAGTTCATGTAAGCGTCAGCGTGAAGGAGAGAACTGTGAGTGTACGCCGTATAAGCAAAATACTAAAGGTACTGGAACTTGTAAGATAAAGGGAATTGCTTCAAAACCGGGCCCAAATGATGATGTGGGCATTATTAATACATACTCATATCTTAAGCATGAGTTTAAGCAAGCCAAGAAAAAGAATAAGACGATAATAATCGTATATAATTCATTAAATAATCAGCCAAGTTGGTTGCCGGAGTATATGAGCGAGTACGAGAATGATGCTCACCCATTTTGGAAACAGAATGACAACGGGGATAAAGTTGGAGATTACTACTATATAAAGCAGGCACTTGGCTATGAATAGTTTACTACAGCGAATCAAAGCTTTTGTTTTTGGGAAAGAAAGTGGATACGCTTTTGCTACAATAACCTTGATTATTGCGGTGATACCGGAAGGCTTCTTCAAATGCTTAAAACAGATAAAATGTTTGTCGTTTTGTAAGGAATGGTCAGATATAGCACTCATAATAATTGGAAGGGTTATACTTTGCTGTGGGATATTCCTTGTAGTAAAAATATTATTTAATATTTGGTATAAAAATAGAACAGAAGTTGAAATCAAAGGTTTGAACTACAAAATAGTAGTAGAGTATGGAGACATTACATCAATTACAGAGGGAAAAAGAGTAATTCATTTTGATGAGTGCTTTACAACTATTGTTGGTAAAGCTCCCGGTGACATAAAATCAGATTCAGTATGTGGCCAATACTTATTAAAGAATCCAGATATAAATGTTCCTGCTCTTATAGAGCAAGCAGGGATTACGCCGTTAAAAGGAAAGTCAAAGTATAATAACAATACGAAATATGAATCGGGGATTCTGGTTCCAAATGGAGATGATCTACTTATGGCATTTGCCAAATTGGATAAAAATGGTCGGGCAGATATGACATACGAAGAGTACCTGAAGACATTGGATAAGTTATGGGGAGAAATAGATCGCTACCATGGCACAGAAGATGTTTATGTTCCTATACTTGGTTCACTTATTACCCATTTTGATAAGGATCTGACACAACAGCAATTATTGGATATTATGATAAGCTCGTATAGACTTCATGACAGGAAATTAAAGATACCGAATAGGCTTCACATTGTCTGTAAGGAGCGGGAAGGTTTTTCGCTTAATAATGCATTTGGTGTAGAATAGAGGGTTTTCATTTCCTCCGTGTGTTAGGCTAGATGGCAGTGAAGCCAAATAGTTTTTGTGGTAGTATAAGGCTACCACAGGAAGGAGCTTCACATGAACTACAGTCCAGTGAAACATGAACCGTGTATCGGTAATTTTTTATAAACTTTTGCTTTTATAGGTTGACATACGGAGGATTATTTGTGGCATAAACTTGATTCGCAGTTTCTAAATTCATGAAGAGTAAAGCCGGTCGGATTAATGATAGTTCCAGAAGGAAACATTGGCATATAGTTCTATCTGACTATTAATTAACGGAAATTCAAGAAGTGGATCTTTGATGGCACAAATAACTGGGCGTGAGGTGTTATGATTATAGGAATACATCATATTGCGATTATATCGTCAAATGAAAAGAGCGTAGAGTTCTATAAGCGTCTTGGTTTTACGGAGATATTTCGTAAAAATCGGGAATATGATACTATCGTCCTTCTAGAAGGATACGGTATGCAGCTTGAGATGTTTGTAGATCCCAATCATCCGGAACGATCTGTGAATCCTGAACGAATTGGATTACGGCATCTGGCACTGAAAGTTGATAGTTGTGAGGAAATGAGCAGGAAATTCAAGTGTGGTCCTATCAAGAAGGACTGGCTGGGAGTGAATTTCTGTTATACAGAAGATCCTGATGGGCTTCCGATTGAATTTCACGAATGACGAAAGTTATTGTATAATTGACCACAAAAGAACTAAATAGTGAAAGGTGGTTAGCTATATGAAAAAATATTTTATTGCTGCAGCCATAATTTTGTCTGCAGCATTTGCATTATTATCAAAGAAAAAGGATTCAGTTTATGCAAATGAACCTGAACAGAAGAATCCTATGGAAAACAAAAGGGTTAGTTTTGTTGAGGATGAAAATGACAAAGAAAACGCTGACGGTGTGATGGGACATTTGGAAGCTGTTGGAGATGTTGACTATCAGGCCGGACTTTATGATGGATTCATTAAGAGATTGATAGATATTGTCATTTCTTTTATGGGACTGGTCATTTTATCGCCGGTTTATCTGATTATTGCAATTGCTATCAAGATCGATGATCCGGGTCCGGTATTTTTTACTCAGAAGAGAGTCGGAAAGAATAAACAGTATTTCAAGCTTCATAAATTCCGTTCCATGAAGATGGCTACTCCGCATGATGTGCCGACGCATATGCTTGAAAACCCGGAGCAGTACATAACTAAGGTTGGCGGTTTCGCAAGGCGACACAGTCTTGATGAGTTGCCTCAGGTGTGGGACATATTCATTGGCAATATGTCTATCATCGGACCCAGACCGGCACTTTGGAATCAGGATGTTCTTACATCAGAGCGTGACAAGTGGGGTGCAAACGACATTAAACCGGGACTGACCGGTTGGGCTCAAATCAACGGACGTGATGAGCTGGAGATCCCCGTAAAGGCTAAGCTTGATGGAGAATATGCGGCGAAGCTGAAGAAAGGCGGGTTTGGAGCGTTTGCTTTTGATGTGAAGTGTTTCTTTGGAACGATATTCTCCGTGCTCCGCAGCGATGGGGTTGTTGAAGGCGGAACCGGGGAGATGAAGAAGAGGGGGAAAGGTTGATAGATGATATTTTTGTAAGTACCATATATAATGGTGCACTATAAAACACTATAGCCATATGAAAATTTTGTTTTCAGGTTTAGAAAGAAAGGTTCCACCTTTCGGAACAAAAATAAAAGTGTTGTAGGTTTGGCATAATAGATGTGAGTTATTCACAATTGAATATGAAAATAGAAAAAACGATTAGGTACCATAAGCAACTTGTTATTACTGCAGACAGATTGGGGAAACTGCACAGTATAGTAGGAACTTACTGTGAGAACATCGAATATAGAGCTGAATTAAAGGATGAATCAAATGTGACATTTGATTCATTCGTGGAACTGAAAGAATACTGCAATTCAGGAGAAAAACGTATTCAAGAATTGGAGATATACGGTAGATCTAAAAATATATTTAGGGGAGAGAATACTGAAAGTAATCCTAAACAGGACTCTTGTACTGAGATTACCATACATCTAAAGAATATTCATAATTCGGCAAGGTTTGGGATGTTTTATTGTTTCAGTTCATTTATAAATCAGGATAGTCAAGTGCTGTTTGAAAAGGAATTAAATGAGTTTTTGCAGAGTGCTACTGAAGGACATTGCCAGTTCAATATATGGAGATTAATTTCTGCTGTAGTGTCAGCATGGGTTGCGATACATTGTTACAGAGATATTTTTGGAAATGAATTCAAATTGAGCTGGACAATAGTTTTTATTATCGTGGCAGGATTAATATCATTGGGGTTAATTGACATCCTAGATAAATATTTTTATCATGCGGTGGAATTTGCATGGGGAAATGAACTTGAACAGTATCGGAAACGGCTTGATTGGCGAAGCAAGTTGATATGGTGCATTATAATACCGATTGCTATTGCTATAGTGGTACCTTATATTCAGAAGCAATAGGGGTGAGTGTCTCTGTCAGTGCGCCCTGCCAAGGGCGCTTCATATAGCGGATTGCAAACGTCCGCCCGATAAGTTGTAAGCAGCAGCATCGGAAGCGAGTCTTGCGTGGGGTATGGTAACGTGCTAAACGAAGCGTAGACAGCATGGTTGCAGGGATAGTGATTGAGCAGCGTTTTATTGACATTACCTCGAGTCATGTGCTGAATATCATGAAATTTTTATAAACAATTGTTCATCTAATGTTCATGTGGTAATATAAATCGACAGGTGCATATAAATGATTATGTACAGGTGCTATTTTTTATGACAGGAACAAGTATAGAAGTGATATGGTATGAAAGAACTACAAGATTATATACCGCAGAAGTTAAAGGAACAGATAAACAATGTTGCATCAGAAAATAAGTTTTTTCCTGTTTATAGAGTAGATAAAAAAGGAACTAAGGAAACTACTTTTCTTATATCTACCTATGAGGAATTTCACGATGTTTATCCTAAGGAAAAGTTTGATGAAAGATATCCTGAGGATGATATTGGCACTTATTCTACATCAGTTTATGATGCTCCCGATTCTTGCGAAAGGTTTATAAAATCGATGGGGGCAAAGGTTAGATGTATGTTTCCTTCGCCAAAAATAATGGTCGGATTTACCCAGAATGGATTGGCTGTTCATACTGTGGATTATAAAGAAGGCTACAGAGATAAAACACATATTGATTGGTGGATATACAAGGGACAGATAGAAGAAGCTATAAAAGGCTTCGAGGAGTATACCATAAATGAAAAATAGATGGATAGATGATTTTTATTCATATGGGCCATTAGGAATGGAATATGTCTTGTTTGAGTATGATGGTATTCCTATTACGTTTGTATGCCTTGATACTAAGATGAAAAGGTATATATGTCATTGCACCAATCCCATAGATGAGAATTCGTGGCTGGTTTTTCCTGTTGATGAGAAGGAATTGATGGAATCCATATTGGAAGAAAAATCTTTGATTGATCTACTTCGAAAAAAAAACGAGGTTGTTCTTGCACTAAAATATGGTATGACGTTTGAGTATAAAGTATATCAAGGTGTTAAAATACCAAAAGATGAACTTCCGGCAGATGATTACACATTTAGAAACGACTGTGAGGAGTATTTGAAACGAATCACAGCGAGAAATGTTATAGTCCCACAAAAAATCCAAAATGGTTTAATAGTGCCTTTGAGATATAGAATAAACGAAGGTGGGGATTCCAGACCGGTTAGAACCAAATATTCAAAGATTAAGAGATTTAAAACTAAAAGAAATAAGCGTGTATTAATGGGGTGAATGAAATGCTTATAGGGTTAAGAAATAAAAATGGAGAGCTAAAAGTTAAAGATATATTGGATTTAAATATGGATATGTCTGTTGAGAAATATGGAGATGGATACAGAGTTAAAATATCTAGAGGCTATTATTTGGATGGCGAATATACTGAAAAAGAAGATGCCGAAGCTGCGTTATATAATATAGCTAATATTAGAAACGAAATGGAGACAGCTCAGTAGGTGATTGTGAATTTCCTGAAGAATTAACTCGCTGCTAAAAAAATATCGAAAAAACCACGGATTTACGCCAAAAAGTCCGGATTTTTGGACGAATCCGTGGTAGAATTACAGAGAGTTAAATAACACTCTATAGAGGGGGCTGATATGTTCTTAAAGGAGCTTGTTCCGATACCAAAAGACGAGAAGGGGATTTCGAAGAAAACCATCGATGGTATAACTTACGTTTATTACACATACGAGAGACACTATGATCCTAAGAAGAAATATACGGTTGGAAGTCTGACATCCATAGGTAAATGTGAGAGCCGCGACAGCGACATGATGTATCCCAATACAAACTACCTCAAGTACTTTCCGGATGCAGATATCCCTGAGACTAAGAACATATCCGATCGAAGCGGTGTATTAAAGGTCGGACCATATCTTGCTATAAAGAAGGTAGCTGAGGATTATCGCCTCGACGATATGCTGGCCGATATCATAGGGGGCGATGCCGGCCTTTTTCTGGATCTTGCCGCGTATAGCATCATAGCTGAGAACAACGCTAATCAGTATTACCCTGACTATGCATTTGACCATCCTTTGTTTACCAAAGCGATGAGGATATACAGCGATTCAAAAGTGAGTGATTTTATCAATGGTATCAGCCAGTCACAGGCTGTAGAGTTTCTAAGCCAGTGGAATCTGCAGCATGATCACAGGCAGAAGATCTATATATCCTACGATTCAACAAACAAGAACTGCGAAGCCGGGGACATTGACCTTGTGGAGTTCGGTCATGCAAAGGATGACCAGGGTAAGCCGATAGTTAATTATGCTGTAGCTTATGACTGTGATAATTCATTGCCTCTTTTCTATGAGGATTATCCGGGAAGCATCACTGATATCGCGCAGCTTCAGGTGATGCTCGAAAAGGCAAAGGGCTATGGCTATGAGAATGTCGGATTCATTCTTGATCGTGGATACTTCAGTGAAGAGAACATCCATTACATGGACAAGTGCGGATATGAGTTCGTGATAATGGTCAAGGGAATGAAGAAGTTTGTAAACGAACTGATCCTGTCAAGAAAAGGACTGTTTGAAAACAGAAGGGAAAACAGTATCCGAGAGTATCAGGTGAGCGGGATCACGGTTAAGAGAAAACTTTATGCTTCAGATACAAAAGACCGATACTTCCATATTTATTACAGCGACCGGAAGAAAAGCGCTGAAAGAGAAAACTTCGAGGATAAAATCGATAAACTGGCGGCATTTTTGAAGAAGCATGAGCATGAGAAGATACCTCTCGGAAAGGAACTTGAGAAATACTTTGATCTCATATACAGCAAGAAGGGGGAACCGGATGAAAAGTTCATGTTTGCCAAAGAGAAATATGAAGAGATCAACAAGGTGATAGACCTTTGCGGATACTTCGTCATTATCACATCAGAGAAAATGACCGCAAAAGAAGCAATTGAATTGTATAAAGGCAGAGATGTTTCTGAGAAGCTTTTTCGTCAGGATAAGTCCTACCTGGGGGATAATAGCTTCAGGGTACGCTCTACGGAATCTATATATGCAAAGATCTTCATAGAGTTTGTGGCGCTGATCATCAGAAACAAGCTTTATAGGATGCTGAATGACTACAAGATAGAAACTGAAAGCAAGCAGAATTATTTCTCGGTTCCGGCTGCAATCAGAGAACTCAGCAAGGTGGAAATGATAAGGCAGGCTGATGGTAACTATAGGCTTGACCATGCGGTAACAACCACATGTAAAACCCTGTTCAAGGCGTTTGGAATCAACGATGCAAAGATCAAATCCGGTGTCAGAGAGATCACCGCACGTTTAAAGTATTCTGAGAAGGCGTAAAGAAAATGAGACGAGGAAGGAAACCGGAATCATCGATAGACGAACGAGTTGAGAAACAGAAACTGATCGTGCTTAAGGATAAAGAAAAGATGGACAAGGACATAGCGATCCTTGACGATCTGATGAAAAAGCAGGAGGAGCTCCGAAACAAGAAACTCCTCAGCGCTATAACTAAGAGTAATAAGAGCTTTGAGGAAATAATGGCCTTCCTGACGGAAAATACGGATGGGGAAAACGAGGAGAGTTAAAAGGGTAGGAAATTCACACGAAGATAATTGACAAAATGGATTAAAACGTGTATCTTCAAAGCAGAAGTACTTATGGAGAGCAGAAGCAAATGATAGCGGAATGGCATGACAAAGAAGCCGAAAAAATATGGAATATGAAATTCTCTACAAAACTGCCTCAAGACATACAAAAGATAGCGAGGAGAAAGCTTGTAATGGTTCATTCGGCTGCAAGTATCAATGATTTGAGAGTGCCTCCGTCCAATCATCTTGAAGAATTAAAAGGTGATCGAGAGGGGCAGTATAGTATTAGAATTAATGATCAATATCGAATATGTTTTTATTGGAATAATGGAAATGTGATCATTCAAGAAATAGGTGATTATCATTAAGGAGGTGACTTATATGATGGATTTAGAGCCTATATCACCAGGAGAAGTATTACAGGAAGAGTTTCTTGGACCAATGAATGTAACAGCATATAGACTTGCCAAGGAGATACACATTCCTCAGTCAAGAATCAGTGATATTATAACTGGAAAGAGAGGAATTACAGCAGATACTGCTATGAGATTTGCAATGTACTTTAGAACAACACCGCAGTTCTGGCTGAACATTCAAAATCAGTATGATCTAGATATGCTTAAGTTATCAGGCAAGATTGTTGATATGTCCAAAATCAGACCCTACAATCTGATGCAAGGATAAATGGCGATAACTGCTGATTGTTTTAGGTGGATATTATTCCTCGATTGTGCGGCAAAAAACAGCACATTAAGATAGACAAATATAGCATCTGGGATTCAAGGAGCAGAACTTAGATTTTTTCAAAGAAATATGTGTTAGGTGTTATGATCACAGGTTTACATCATATTGCAATTATATCGTCAACTGAAAAAAACGTAGAGTTTAAACCATTGGTGCCTGTCACCATAAAAATTTTATAAACTTTTGTTCTGACTATTGACATTTTTTTGTTTTGGAATAGAATCCGTAAAATAGTATAAATATAAATGAGAATGTGGAGCCATTTGGTTATCATGCGGTTTGGCGTAGTGATTTTATGACAATAAGTGATGTACACCAAACCTTGATTCGAGATAACATTGCCCGGATTCAAATTACCATTGGTGCCTGTCACCATAAAAATTTTATAAACTTTTGTTCTGACTATTGACATTTTTTTGTTTTGGAATAGAATCCGTAAAATAGTATAAATATAAATGAGAATGTGGAGCCATTTGGTTATCATGCGGTTTGGCGTAGTGATTTTATGACAATAAGTGATGTACACCAAACCTTGATTCGAGATAACATTGCCCGGATTCAAATTAAGGAGTAAATTAGATATGGGAAGTGATGAACTATATGATCTTGAGGCAAATAAAAGAGATCATAAAATTGAGATAACAGACATTGCAATCTCAAAGGTACCATATATTCAATACAGAGAGATACCTGCAGAACACTTTGAATCTTTACAAGAAATCGCTAGGATGGTTCTTGAAACAGCTAGAAATGAAAATGATTGTAATGAGGTAGTATTTGCATACAGTTTAGACGGAATAGAATTAAGGGATAAGGATGGAGAGTACTTGGCAGTTGCTTTTGGCGATGAGCATTCCGTTTCACCTGAGTCAGATACAGATATTTTTCATCTGCTGAGAACGGCGAAAGATTGCGTGTTGGTCTTGATACATAATCATCCAAACCTATCAAAGATATCATTGCAGGATATTTCCTATCTTTTAAAATATGAAACTATTAAAATGATAGTTGTTGTTACTAATATGGGTAGCATAAACTATGTTGTAAAAACTGGTAAATTTGATTGGGACAAGGCAGCAGAAATGTTTGAAAAAGCTGGCAGGGAGTTCTTGAAAAAAGATGATCTTAAACATAGACAAAAGATTACAGATGATTTTCTGGCTCACTGTCATGAGTGCGGACTCATTTTTGAAGACCGATAGGAGGCGGAAATATGAGTGAAAAGGAATTCAAGCTCAGTGATGACCCTAAGGATTTAGAAGTAGCAGTTGAATGGGTGGCAGAGAAACGAAAAAGAATAAGTCGCCAAAGGAAAGTAAGAGACGATGCCAAAAGGAGACTTAAGCCATTGTTGGATGAAGCTGCTAAAAAGAAAGCTGAAAGACTTAACGGGACAACATAAGCTACGTTCCACGGAGGTCATATGAGACAATATAAAACATAACGCAGGAGTCTGACATATATAGGAATGGTCAAGTGGCTATGATGTAAAGATTGGAAAACGAAAATGAATATAAGAGACAGAATTTTTCAAAAAATTACTGAGATGAATATGACCCAGAAGGATTTTGCCAATAAGACCGGTATTCCAGAGACAACAGTTAGTGACTGGAAGAAGAAAAAGACAAACCCGACATCAGATAAGATCCTTGTAATATGTAAGGTCCTTAATGTGACCCCGGAATGGCTTTTGAGTGGTATTGAAGTGAATGGGACAAGGAGTAATCCGGCTTCGATCATTGCAGTCGATAGACGTACAGAAGCGGGAGAATTAATTTCCACTTATAATTCGTGTGATGCCGAAATG
The DNA here is from genome assembly GCF_000701645.1 of Oribacterium sp. FC2011. NCBI lineage: Bacteria > Bacillati > Bacillota > Clostridia > Lachnospirales > Lachnospiraceae > Oribacterium > Oribacterium sp. FC2011. The sequence goes on along the minus strand of NZ_JNJM01000015.1, from coordinate 2,743 downwards.
CAGGCCAGAATACTGGGTTATGCTCAGGCTATGTCAAGGATGATGAAAGAGAAAAAAGAGGGAAAACAGTGATTTGATGATAAAACCAAAGTTTTTTGCAATCATAATCCGTAAAGTAGGAGAAATATGAGCAGAAAGAAGAGATTATGGTATCCGGGGGCATCCTACCATGTGATGAGCAGAGGAAACAGGAGAACAGTTTTGTTTAAGCTCTATATAATAGATGTTGGCAGAAACAGCGGCACAAGTTCCACGATTGAAAGCGGAGAGAGGTATGGGAGAGAGATAGAGCTGGTGACTGTGTGACATATAGAACAGGGATATAGTAGATACCCCTTGCGCGCAGAAAACGGTGCAGTATGATATATTGTGAATATATGAGAGGCTGACTCTATTGTATATATATTATTCAGTGTGTTGAAAATAAACTCTATGTCATTATGGAGGCCAGGTAGTTTAGATGTGTAAAAAAAGACAAATTAATAAGATGTTCTGTGACATTGTAAAACAGTATAAAAAGGATTATTCAGTCGAATTAGAGAACTTTAAGAAGAAAAGAAGTGAAATAATACGATTGAATAGAATTAATAAAAATTTCATATACAGATATTATGTATGGATTTTGTCAGTGTTGGTAGCGTTGATAATAATTGTTTCACAGCTAGGCATATTTTTTCCACGATATAATACATATTTTTTGGCTATGTATTTAGTACTAACCTTCATTTTGTTTGCTATGATATATGCTGACATAAAGAGAATAGACAGCGAACAAGATAGGAACAATGAATTGAACGAAATGAGATACAGGATTTGGAAAAGAGCAGTTGATAATGTAGCTAGAAAGAATAACTATTCCAGTGAAGAATATTCAAAATACCTTTTGGAATATCATAGTAAGATGTGGGTGTCAAAAGTATTCCCACAATGAACTTTGCTACGAATAAAACTATGTATATCAGTGGTTATGCTGTAAAATAGAAGCAAATAAATTTTATCTATTTGAGGTTATTCCTATGTCTTTTGTTAGAAATGATTGTCAGCAGTTATCACTTTTTGATTCCCTTGGATTTCTTTCTCAGCGCAAGCTGCAGATACTTAACAAGTCATGGGCTAAACCCTTTTCGGATTACATCTTCACAAAAATTGATGAGATGATTTTTGCACCGTTATACAGTCAGAACTCCAATTCCCGTCCAAATGCACCGATCAACGTAATAGTTGGATGCCTGATTCTGAAAGAACTTAATGGTCTTACAGATGACGAGATACTCGAAGAATGTGAGTGCGATTTCAGATATCAGTATGCACTCCATACAACAAGTTTTGAAAACCAGCCAATCAGTGATCGAAGCTTCAGCAGATTCCGTCAAAGAGTCTATGAGTACGAACTTGTAACCGGTGAAGATCTTATCCATACCTGCATAACTGACCTGGCTGAGCAGATCCGTAAGTTCATGGATATAAGTCCGATGATCAAACGCATGGACAGCATGATGATTGAATCCAACATCAAGCATATGAGCCGTTTGGAACTGATATATACCTGCGTTTCAAATCTCGTTTGCACTATCGACAGAGACGGTGCACATGATCTTGTGAAAGGTTTTGAAGAGTACCTCGACCCTAACAATCGTAATCAGGTTGTCTACTATAAACAGGATATACCACAAAGCGAAAGACTTCAAAAGGTTATCGATGATGCAGCAAAACTCCTTCCTCTTTGTGAGGAGGACTATGGAGAAACTACCGATTATCAGCTACTGGTTCGTGCTATTTCGGAACAGTGCAAAAAAGATGAAAATGGAAATACCATTCCTAAAAGCAAGGGCGATGGTATGGGATCTTCGGTTCTTCAGAACCCGTCAGATCCGGATGCAACATATCGCTCCAAAGCCGGCAAAGAGCATCGCGGATACGTAGCAAACATTGTTGAAACTGTAAATGCCAATGGCTCTGTTGTCACTGATTATGATTATGACGTAAACATTCACAGTGATCAGGATTTCATCAAGGAGCACCTTGAGAAACAACCTGTTACAAATGAACACGAAGCAATAATCGTTGACGGAGCATATAACAGTGAAGAGATCCGTACATTAGCTGAAACAAAGAACATATCAGTACTTTCAACAGGACTTATGGGTCAAAAACCGAAAAAGATTATTGGCAAGTTCGAAATGAGTGAGGATTATAAAACTGTCTTCACATGCCCGGAAGGACATGAAGTAAACAGCACTTATTATGAATCCCGGGATCAACTCAGGATTTCACTTCCAAGTTGTCATTGCAACGGATGTCCTCATCAGAAAGAGTGTAATCCAAGTCTCGGTAAAAGAGTTGCCAGTCTGCTTCTGCCCATGAAAACAATCAGAGCAGAAAAGCGTAACTCCGAACTTGATCCAGAAACTCGAAAAATGATAGGCCGGATAAGAAACGGAGTTGAAACAGTTCCATCGGTCATTCGAAATAAATATCTTGTGGATACAATGCCAGTACGTGGGAAGCTGAGAACAAAACTGTTCTTCGGCTTTAAAGTTGCGGCCTTAAACTTCCAAAAACTCAGAAGATTTATGGATGGCAAGGAATTATGCAGAGGATTTGCCCTGTGATAGGGGCTAATCTCTCTTACTCCTAAGCCCATAACTCGGATTTTCATAGTTTTATTCAGTTGACAAGGTTCAAATGTATATAACTGAGTGTCAATTGCTCACAAAAATGGACTTTTGACCCTCACATCATA
>NZ_JNJM01000014.1:0-125708 GCF_000701645.1 Oribacterium sp. FC2011 | reverse complement strand
AAGACTCTGAGAAGTGGTTAGTCTTCATCTGCATGTACATGCTGCTTCTTGAAAAAACATTTACAAGCTTATACCGAAAGATATTTATTACAGGGATTCCCTTTTGCTTTTCGGCATTGCATTTACGGAGTAAGTTACCTACCTTAAAGGTTGAAATAAAATCCGAAACTGAGCAATTAATTTCTTCCTCTGAGTGCTGTCCTTGTGGTAAGATATGCATATGGCGTAAGTCCTTTCTTGGTAAATGTTTTGTGGTAAATTCATTATACCTTATTTGAAAGCGACCTATGCCTTTTTATTTGTCTAAAGTATAGAGTTTTCAAGGTGCATCACACCTTTTGGGTGTGGGAAGTTTGAGTAATAAAGTCTAAAATTGATACATAAGGAGATACAAGCTATGAATTATATAGATCAATATAAACTCTGGCGTGAGAAAGCTGTTGGCGATAAGGATGTTGTGGCTGAACTTAATGCTATGGCGGGAGACGATAATAAAATAGAGGATGCTTTTTATCGTGATCTTGCATTTGGTACAGGAGGACTTCGCGGAGTTATCGGAGCCGGTACAAATCGTATGAATATTTATACTGTTGCAAAGGCATCTCAGGGACTTGCTGATTATGTGATAAAGAATTTTAAACCTGAAGACAGAAAGATCGCCATAAGCAGAGATTCCCGTATCAAGTCAGATGTCTTTGCTGAAATAGCTGCAGGAGTTTTTGCTGCCAATGACATCCGCGTCTACATCTACAAAGACATCATGCCAACACCTTGCCTCAGTTTTGCGGTTCGCGAGCTTCAGTGTGCTGCAGGCATTATGGTGACCGCAAGTCACAATCCTTCAAAATATAATGGATATAAGGTTTATGGTGCTGATGGATGCCAGATCACCACAGAAGCTGCTGCACAGATTCTGGCAGAAATTGAAAAACTGGATATCTTCTGTGATGTTAAAAATGCTGACTTCAGGGAAGCTATGGAAGCAGGAAAGATCAGCTACATAAGCGATGAAGTTTATACCAGATTCATAGAAGCCGTTAAGAGCCAGTCGGTACTTACAGAGGAAGATAAGGTGAACAGAGATCTTGCCATAGTTTATTCACCTTTAAACGGTGCAGGTCTTAAACCCGTAACAAGAGCTCTTACGGAATCCGGTTTTACAAACATCACAGTTGTAAAGGAACAGGAAATGCCGGATGGTAATTTCCCTACCTGCCCTTATCCCAATCCTGAAATTAAAGAAGCCATGGCACTTGGCATGGAATACGCTGCCCGTAATCAGGCAGACCTTCTTCTGGCAACGGATCCCGATTGTGACCGCTGCGGTATTGCTGTAAGGAATGACAAGGGAGAATATGTACTACTTTCCGGAAATGAAACCGGAATGCTGTTGCTTGACTTTATATGCAGCCAGAGAGTAAAGGCAGGAACCATGCCTGATAATCCTTTGATGGTAAAAACCATAGTTACCATTGACATGGCTGAGCGTATCGCAGAAGATTACGGAGTAAAGACCATTAATGTACTTACAGGTTTTAAATTCATCGGCGAACAGATAGGAAATCTTGAGGCAAAAGGCGAAGAAAACAGATACATTTTCGGTTTTGAGGAGAGCTATGGATATCTTACCGGATCCTATGTCAGAGATAAGGATGCGGTCGATGCAGCCTTCATGATCTGTGAGATGTTTGCTTACTACAGATCAAAGGGAATCGGACTTCTGGATAAACTTAACGAACTCTACGAAAAGTACGGCTTTGCCCTGAACACACTTCACAGCTACGAGTTCGAGGGTTCAGCCGGTTTCGCCAAAATGCAGGCAATAATGAAGCATTTCCGTGATGCCTATAACAACAAAGAACTTAATTCCTTCGCAGGAAAGAAAATCGAGAAGCTCCTTGATTATTCCGCCGGCCTTGACGGACTTCCAAAGTCCGACGTTCTAAAATTCCTGCTTCAGGACAATTGTTCTCTTGTTGTGCGCCCCTCAGGCACTGAACCAAAGGTCAAAGCCTACATCTCAGTCAGCGCTCCAAACCTTGTTGCAGCCAGTGATGAGGAAAATAGAATAACAGAGGAACTTCAGAACTACTTCAATTAACAGCAATGTAAAATCATAAGGAATGTTCCGGCAGTCGGGGGTAACAGTTCGGTCAAGGTTCTGGTTTATCCAGGACCTAGCTGAACTTGTTACCCGTGTAAATAAATAGAACATGTAAGAAAATGCAAGGGATGGGTGGCTAGGCTTGCGGGTTGAAAGAACAGACGGTACATTCATGTACGAACCGGATGCACGTCAGTGCAGTCGGGGCGAACATGAATGTGCCGGATGTACTTTCAATCCCGTGGGCCGTCACCCATCCCTTGCATTTTCTGGCCGGTCAGCCATTTTCTCTCCGGTTTTCGCTACCTTCTTGCCGAATCACCCCTTTGCGTGATAAGATATATGAGTTAACTTGTGTCTATTTTCAGAATAGGTGGTTTTAATGAGAAAAATAATAGTGGCAGTGGTTGGCCGCCCTAATGTAGGAAAGTCAACATTGTTCAATCTGATCGCAGGAAAGCAGATCTCAATCGTAAAGGACACTCCGGGTGTCACAAGAGACAGGATTTATGCTGATGCGGAATGGCTTAATTATAAATTTACATTGGTTGATACCGGAGGAATCGAACCTGACAGCAAGGATATCATCCTTTCACAGATGAGATCCCAGGCACAGCTTGCCATAGATACGGCAGACGTCATCATATTTGTGACAGACGTAAGAACAGGTCTTGTGGATGCCGACTATGAGGTTGCAGACATGCTCCGTAAATCCGGAAAGCCCATAGTTCTCTGCGTCAACAAAGTCGACAGCTTTAAAAAGTATGGCGACGATATTTATGAGTTCTACAACCTGGGACTCGGTGATCCTTTCGGAGTATCCTCGGCTAACCAGATGGGAGTGGGAGACCTTCTTGATGAAGTTGTCAAAAATTTCCCTGCAAAAGTCGGAGATGAGGAAGAGGATGATTCCATAAAGGTTGCATTGATCGGAAAACCGAATGTAGGAAAGAGCTCTGTGGTCAACAAACTTCTGGGACAGAACAGAGTTATAGTTTCCGACATTGCCGGAACCACGAGAGATGCCATCGATACAAAGATCGTACATAACGGAAAAGAGTACACCTTTATCGATACAGCAGGACTTCGCCGTAAAGGAAAGGTTACAGATGATATAGAAAGATATTCAGTCATACGTACGGTATCGGCTGTAGACAGAGCTGACATCTGTCTTGTGCTGATTGACGCTACTCAGGGAATAACAGAAGGAGATGCTACCATCGCCGGTATCGCGCATGAATCCGGAAAGGGCGTTATTATCTGCGTCAATAAATGGGATGCGATCCCGGATAAAACCGATAAGACCATCAATGAATTTACCGCAAAGCTGAAGGAAAAGTTTGCCTATATGCCATATGCGGAGTATCTTTTCATTTCAGCTGAAACCGGTCAGAGGTTAAATAAGATCTTCGACCTTGTGGATCAGGTAAGAGAGAATCAGACCATGCGTATTCGTACCGGTGTTCTCAATGAGATCATGACCCGTGCGACTGCCATGAAGCAGCCGCCAAGTGACAAGGGTAAGAGACTTAAGCTGTTCTACATGACACAGACAGCGGTAGAACCGCCTACATTTGTTATTTTTGTAAATGATGTTCAGCTTATGCATTTTTCTTACACAAGATATATTGAGAACCAGATCAGAGATGCCTTCGGGTTCAAGGGAACCCCTCTAAAGTTCCTGATCCGTGAAAGAAAAGGCGGGGAAGAAGAATGATGGACATTAAACACATTGTGATTGCTATTGTTGTAGGGTATCTTTTTGGTAATATTCCCAGCGGATATCTTTACGCAAAAGCTCATGGAGTTAATATATTCAAGGTTGGATCCGGAAATCCCGGAACCACCAACATTTCCAGAACATTTGGAAAAAAAGCCGGGGCAACCGTACTTCTTATGGATATGGCTAAGGCCATAATACCAATTCTTTTCCTGAATATGTTATGGAAGCCTGCGACCTTTGACGAGAGTGCGCTTATAACGCTGTTTACCGGAGCCGGAGCTGTGCTGGGTCATGACTTTCCTTTTATTCCGAAATTGAAGGGAGGAAAAGGAATAGCTACTTCATGGGGACTTATCATGGCTTTTGACTGGAAGCTGGGAATAGTACTTATTCTGATATTTATCCTGGTAGTAATCGTTACCGGATATGTAAGTGTCGGGTCAATTACAGCGTCAGCAATGTTTTTTATATTAACAGCATTGTTTGGACGCATGGGTTTACTCAGGTTTTCATCAGAGATATATCCTTTGGTATGCGGCATTACTTTTGTTATGTCTGCACTTGCTATATGGCAGCATCGAAGCAATATTGACCGCCTTATGAAGGGTACAGAAAGTAAATTTCATTTTAAAAAGTGACACAATGGCGGGAGAGCTCATAAATGTGTAAGGGTTATTTACCTGCACCATATTATGGCGATTCCCGCCATCATTTAATTAAAGGGGAAATATTTATGAAGACAGCGGTAATAGGTGCCGGCACCTGGGGCACTGCTTTGGCGATTCTTTTGACTCACAACAACCATGAGACAGTTCTCTGGACCAGATCTCAGGAGAATGCTGAGACAATGGAGGTGAGCAGAAAACATAAAAACCTTCCTGATGCGGTATTGCCTGAAGGGTTGAAGGTTACCTCTGATATGCAGCAGGCGTTACAGGACAGAGACATGATAGTTCTTGCTGTTCCTTCCATATATATCAGGGAAACTTCGAAGAAGATGTCCGGCTACATACGTCAGGGTCAGGTTATAGTGTCTGTTGCAAAAGGCATTGAAGCTGATTCCTTAAAGACCATGACTGATATCATAGAGGAAGAAATACCCCAGGCGGATGTGGCGGTGCTGTCGGGACCGAGCCATGCGGAAGAGGTGTCAAGATTTATTCCCACAACCATAGTTACAGGAGCCAGAACCGAAAAAACTGCCAGATTTATCCAGGATACTTTCATGTGTGACTGCTTCAGGGTTTACATTAATCCGGACATAAAGGGTATCGAAATCGGAGGCGCTCTCAAGAATGTTGTAGCTCTCGCTGCGGGAATAGCGGACGGTCTCGGTTACGGAGACAACAGCAAGGCGGCTCTTATCACGAGAGGTATTGCCGAGATCACAAGACTGGGTGTAAAAATGGGATGTGACATAGAAACCTTCCAGGGACTCAGCGGAATAGGTGATCTGATAGTTACCTGTGCCTCCATGCATTCCAGAAACCGGAGAGCCGGAATACTTATAGGCCAGGGAAAACCATATAAGGAGGCCATGAAGGAAGTGGGACAGGTTGTCGAGGGTGTATATGCATCCAGGGCAGCTTTACAGCTTGCTGAAAAATATAATGTGACCATGCCTATAGTGAGTGAGATCAATCAGGTATTGTTTGAAAACAAGTCTCCGGAGAAAGCTGTTAAGGATCTCATGATGAGGGACAGAAGGCTGGAGAATCAGGGGCTTTGTTTTAATAAATAAGGAAAAACGGACGTTTTTAGACGTTAAATCAGCATACTTTTGCATGCGTGTCATCCTCTGCAGGAGTCAAAATTGATATAGAAAAACCATGTAACGGGTTCAAGCTTTAACTTATATCGTACATAACCGCAGGTTATCGAAAGAAAAATTGATTTGCTTTATTGTTATAAAAGCAATTGACTTTCGATAGCCTGTTTTTTATAATCAAATAAAGGTTTTCAGTATCAGATATTGGACTTATGGGGTTACGTAGGGCGTATCTGATCAGTACGTATAGAGCCGGGATGAGGCTCTGAAAAGAGAACTTAGGAGGAGAAAAGTAATGAAAAAAGTTTTAAGTGTTGTACTTGCAGGTGCTATGGCAGCTTCACTTGTTGCCTGCGGATCTTCATCAACAGGAACAACAAATGCAGCTTCCGGAGACAAGGCGGCTGAGACCACAGCGGCTGCAGCTTCCGGAGACAGTGGCGCAGCTGCTTCGTCTGACCTTAAGTGGAAGTTTGGTTCACAGGGACCTCTTACAGGCGGTGCTGCAGTATATGGAACAGCAGTTGTCAATGGTGCAAAGATCGCTATTGATGAGATCAATGAGAACGGCGGAATCAACGGCTATCAGGTAGAGCTTCAGACAGCTGATGACGAGCATGATCAGGAGAAGGCTGTTAATGCTTACAACTCATTAAAAGACTGGGGAATGCAGGCACTTATCGGACCTACAACTTCGGCCCCGACCATCGCAGTAGGTGCTGAGGCAGTTAATGACAATCTCTTCATGCTTACACCTTCAGGTTCAGCGGTTGATTGTACAAACACAGCTAATGCTTACAGAGTATGCTTCTCAGATCCTGCACAGGGTGCCAAGTCAGCACAGTACATCGGAGAGAACAAGCTTGCTACAAAGGTAGCTATCCTTTATGATTCATCAGATGTTTACTCAAGCGGAATCTATGAGTCATTTGCTTCAGAGGCACAGAATTACGGAATCGAGATCGTAGATACAGAGCAGTTCACAGCAGATTCAAAGACAGATTTCTCTACACAGCTTCAGAAGATGCAGGCATCAGGCGCAGAGCTGGCATTCCTTCCTTTCTACTATACAGAAGCAGCTCTTGTGCTTACACAGGCTGATACAATGGGCTACAAGCCGATTTTCTTCGGTGTAGATGGTATGGACGGAATCCTTGATGTTGAGAATTTCGATACATCACTTGCTGAGGGACTTATGCTTCTTACACCATTTGCTGCAGATGCAACAGATGATGCAACAGTAAACTTCGTAACAAAGTATAAAGAAGCATTCGGCGGAACACCTATACAGTTTGCTGCAGATTCTTATGATGCGGCATATATCATCAAGGCTGCTATCGAAGCAGGAAACCTTACACCTGATATGTCAGTTGACGCCATCGGTGCAGGTATTGAAGAGCAGATGAAGACCCTTTCATATGATGGTATAACAGGTTCAGGAATGACCTGGGATGAGAAGGGCGATGTTGATAAGGAGCCTAAGGCAGTAGTTATCAAGGACGGCGCTTACGTATCAGCTGAATGATAAATATGGAGCAGGGAAGCTTCCTGGTATTCTAACTTGACAGGTTTTAAGCATAAAGGGTTGCTTTTAAAAAAAGCAGCCCTTTAAATGTGTGATGATATTTTTGCAAGAGATTATTATTACGCGGGTACATGTCGATGAATAGACATGATGATTTTGAACGATGAGGTGGCAAAGATGATGAGTTTTATTTCATATCTTCTTAACGGACTGAGCCTTGGGTCAGTGTATGCTATTATCGCTCTTGGATATACCATGGTATATGGTATCGCCAAGATGCTGAATTTTGCACATGGTGACATCCTGATGGTGGGCGGATATACGGCTTTTATAGCACTTAATTCCATGGGACTCCCTATACCTGTGGCAGTGCTGGTCAGCATGGCGGTCTGTACATTACTTGGTATCACCATTGAGAAGGTTGCATATAAGCCTCTTCGTCAGGCAAATTCATTATCCGTGCTCATTACAGCTATCGGTGTGTCTTACCTTCTTCAGAACCTTGCTCAGCTTATCTTTAGCGCAAATCCAAAGAGCTTCAGCTCTTTTGTGCCGCTTAAGCCGGTGAAGCTTGCGGGAGGACAGCTTACCATATCCGGAGAGACTATCGTTACGATCGTAACCTGTATCATCATAGTTACAGGTCTCGTGACTTTTATCAATAAAACAAAAGCCGGTCAGGCTATGCTCGCTGTTTCGGAGGATAAGGGTGCAGCTACTCTTATGGGTGTGGATGTTAACGGAACCATTTCCATGACCTTCGCCATAGGATCAGCGCTTGCTGCCATAGGCGGTATTCTTCTTTGCTCCGCATATCCCACACTTACTCCGACCACAGGTGCCATGCCCGGTATCAAGGCATTCGTAGCTGCGGTTCTCGGAGGTATCGGCTCTATCCCCGGTGCGTTCATCGGCGGAATAATACTTGGTGTTTTGGAAAATCTTGCAAAGGCATATATATCTTCAAAGCTTTCGGATGCAATCGTGTTTTCTGTTCTGATCATCGTTCTTCTCGTGAAGCCTACAGGTATACTTGGTAAGAAAATCATGGAGAAAGTGTGAGATAGTATGGATAAAGTTAATGTTGAAAAACAGAAAATCTTTCGCAGCAATCTGATCACTTTCGGTATGGTGATCGCTGCATATATCATAGTTGAGGTAATGATGAAGACCGGAAACATCACCTCCCTTCTGAAGGGACTTCTGGTTCCTCTCTGCATTTATTCCATACTTGCAGTGAGCCTCAACCTGGTGGTAGGCATCTCCGGAGAGCTTTCACTCGGTCATGCCGGATTTATGTGTATAGGCGCCTTTACCAGTGCAACCTGGTCAATGCTTATGAAGTCCTCCTCGATGCCTGAAGGAATACGTTTTTTATTTGCTATCCTTATAGGAGCGGTTTCTGCCGCATTTTTCGGATTCCTGATCGGTATTCCGGTTCTGAGACTAAAGGGAGATTATCTTGCCATAGTTACACTTGCTTTCGGTGAGATCATAAAGAATCTGGTTAATGCCCTTTATTTTGGCGTGGATGCAAAGGGACCTCATTTTTCTCTTGAGGACAGTATGCATCTCAATATGGATGGCGGAACCATCATCATCAAAGGTGCACAGGGTATAACCGGTGCTCCCAAAAATTCAAATTTCACAATAGGTGTTATATTACTGCTTATTGCTTTATTCATTGTCCTGAATCTCATAAACTCAAGGACGGGACGTGCCATAATGGCAATCAGAGACAACAGAATAGCAGCCGAGTCGGTAGGACTTAATATCACAAAGTATAAGCTTCTGGCATTTACAATTTCTGCGGCTATCGCAGGAGTTGGCGGTGTGCTTTACGCACATAATTTGAGTTCCCTCCAGGCTCTTCCCAAGAACTTTGGTTATAATCAGTCCATTATGATCCTTGTATTTGTGGTAATGGGCGGAATCGGAAATATCCGGGGTTCTGTCATAGCGGCAGTTGTTCTGACCCTCCTTCCGGAGCTGTTGAGAGGCCTCAGTGATTATCGAATGCTTATATATGCTGTGGTTCTTATTTTTATGATGCTGTTTACATCGGCACCGGCTTTCATGCAGTACCGTGAGCGTATTATGACGGCATTACATGGTAAAAATAAGGGCGGAAAGGAGATGGATTGATATGGCTGCATTACTTAAAGTAGACAGTCTTGGTATTTCCTTTGGCGGATTAAAAGCTGTAGATAAGTTTAATGTTGAAATCGAAAAAAACGAGCTTTACGGACTGATCGGACCTAACGGTGCCGGAAAAACCACTGTATTCAACCTGTTGACCGGAGTATATAAACCTACAAACGGGCAGATAACCCTGGATGGAGACAACATTACCGGACTTGACTGTGAGGCTATAAATAAGAAGGGCATAGCCAGAACCTTCCAGAATATACGTCTTTTTTCTCAGCTATCCGTTTTGGATAATGTTAAGGTGGGACTTCATAACAACCATACTTATTCAACCCTTGACGGAATTTTTCGTACACCTAAGTTCCGCAAAGTGGAAAAACAGATGGATGAGAGAGCTCTGGAGCTTCTGAAGGTTTTCGAGCTGGAAGGATATTGTGATTATAAGGCTTCGAATCTTCCTTATGGTCAGCAGAGAAAGCTTGAAATCGCCAGAGCCCTTGCAACAGAACCGAAGCTGCTTCTCCTTGATGAGCCGGCAGCCGGCATGAATCCCAATGAAACCGAAGAGCTTATGAATACCATCCGTCTCGTAAGAGATAAATTCGACATGACGATCCTTCTGATAGAGCATGATATGAAGCTTGTTTCCGGTATCTGCGACAGATTAACAGTTCTTAATTTCGGACAGGTACTTAAGCAGGGACTGACTCAGGATGTTCTGCATGATCCTGAAGTTATAAAAGCATATCTTGGTGATTAAGGAGGGAAACTGATGAGTATAATGTTAGATGTTAAGGATCTGAACGTATATTACGGTGTGATCCATGCGCTTAAAGGCATTTCCTTCCATGTTGACAAAGGTGAGATAGTAACTCTTATCGGTGCAAACGGAGCCGGAAAAACCACCACACTTCAAACTATAACAGGCCTTATACCGGCCCGTTCCGGAAGCGTAATGTATAATGGAAAAGAGATCATCCATACACCGGGACACCAGCTGGTGGCTAACGGGCTTGCCCATGTTCCTGAGGGGAGAAGAGTTTTTGCAACTCTTTCGGTTTACCAGAACCTGATGCTCGGAGCCTACACCCGTAAGGATAAAGAGGGCATTGAAGCCACTCTCAGAACGGTATATGAGCATTTCCCCAGACTGGAGGAGCGCAGAAACCAGATGGCCGGAACGCTTTCCGGAGGTGAGCAGCAGATGCTTGCCATGGGAAGAGCGCTTATGAGTAAGCCTGAAATGATGGTTCTGGACGAGCCCTCCATGGGACTTTCACCTATCTATGTAAATGAGATCTTCAACATCATTGAGAAGATCCACGACTCAGGCGTTACGGTGCTTCTGGTAGAGCAGAATGCCAACAAAGCCCTGTCCATTGCTAACCGTGCTTACGTGCTTGAGACCGGAAATATCACCATCGAGGGTAATGCTCAGGAGCTTGCGAATGACCCCAAGGTCAAGGCTGCTTATCTTTCGGAATAATTATCGACAATCAAATATAGAAGCATGGAATTCAAAAAGTTCTGTTGGTATAATAATGTTATATCGACAGGACTTTTTTATTTGTTGTATCGGGTTTTTGTGAAAACATGTCGGCATCGTCAACCCTTTACAAAGCGCTTTTAAATTGGCTGACATTCCAGATTTGACCGGAGGTGACTATGAAACTTTACTTTATCGGAGCAGATCATGAAGTAACCGGTTCATTACATTATCTTCATGCAGCAGGATTAAAGATCATGATTGACTGCGGCATGCAGCAGGGGATCAAGCATTATGAGAATGCTCCCATGCCGGTGAAATATTCTGATATTGATTACATACTTTTGACACATGCCCATATCGACCATTCCGGTATGATTCCATATGCTTACAAGAATGGCTTTAACGGAACGGTGGTTACCACAAGGGCAACGGAAGACCTGGTTAACATAATGCTCAGGGATTCGGCACATATTCAGATGCAGGAGACGGAGTATAAAAATCGTAAGGGTCAGAGAGCAGGAGCTGACAGAGTGGCTCCTATCTATGATCTCAATGATGTAAATGGAGTGCTGGAGCATTTTCGCGGTGTTGACTACAATGAAGTTGTGGAGCTTGGGGACGGAGTTAAGATTCGGTTTATAGATGCCGGACATCTGCTGGGGTCTGCGTCCATTGAAGTTTTGATAAATGAAAACGGAATTTCGAAGAAGATAGTGTTCTCCGGAGATCTGGGTAATTTTGATAAACCGCTTATCAGAGACCCGCAATACATTCATGATGCGGATTATGTGGTAATGGAATCCACTTATGGAGACAGGTTCCATGATAAGAGCGTTAATCACATTGATGATCTTGTAAAGATAACCCAGAGAACCCTGGACAGGGGCGGTAATGTGGTAATGCCTGCATTTGCGGTTGGGCGTACTCAGGAGCTTCTGTATCTGTTCAGGCAGATAAAGCAGGATAAGCTTGTAACGGGACACGGGGATTTTCCTGTTTATGTAGACAGCCCCCTGGCAGTTGAAGCAACTCATGTGTTTACTCAGAATCTTTCGGACTGCTATGATGATGCCACAAGAGAGCTTGTCATGAAGGGTATAAATCCTATATCCTTTAAAGGACTTAATCTCCTGATCACCTCCGAGGAATCCAGATACATCAATTATGACGAGACACCAAAGGTTATTATCTCCGCATCCGGAATGTGTGATGCCGGACGTATCAGGCACCATATCAAGTACAACCTCTGGAGACCTGAGTCCACAATAGTTTTTGCGGGATATCAGGCTGAGGGAACCCTGGGGCGCGTGCTTGTAGACGGTGCAAAGACTGTCAGGATATTTGGAGAGGAGATTGTGGTCAGGGCAGAGATCGCCCAGATGGCGGCGATGTCTTCACACGCTGATCAGGACGGTCTTATAGACTGGATATCTGCGTATGATCTCAACAGGCCGGACAGAGTTTTTCTCGTTCACGGTGATGATGACGCAATGAAGACATTGGCTTCACTTATTTTTGAAAAGCTTGGTTATAAAGTTGACTGTCCGTATTCCGGATCCGTTTTCAACCTTGCAAACGGTAAGTGGGAATTTGAGGGACAGCCTGTCCGAGTGGTTAAGGAAGCTGAGTATTCTTCCAGCGGCATACCCGGGCGGAGAAAGATATCTGACGCGGCATATGACAGACTTATGTCTGCTTACAATAAGCTTCTTACGGCTGTCAGGGCAAATTACGGCGGAACCAACAAGGATCTTGCGAAGTTCACAGACCAGATACTGAATCTCTATGACAAATGGATGAGATGATAAAACATGCACAACAGAATTTCTAAAAAAACACTTTGGGGGATAATGGTGCTCACTTTGGTGTGCACCATTATTACTTTGGGATTAAGAATATATCTTAAGGACAGACTCGATTCTTTCGAGATGGAATCTGTAGCGGAGACCCTTCCGCATGAAAAAGAAGAGCAGCTTATATTCACGGCTATTGAAGAAATCAGTGAGCCTGAAGAGGAGCTTTTGGAAAAATATAATTCTAGTTTTGAGGAGATAGATACCCTTTATGAAAGGATCTCCACACTGGAACAGGATGAGTCTCTTAAAGATAATTATCAGAAAATAGCGGATCTCTGGGACCGTGAGTTGAAAGCTCTTGGAAATGATATAACGGCCAAGATGCCGGAGGGAGAGAAAAAGGCATTCTTTGACGGAGAAAACACTTTCCTGGTCTCCAGGAATCATGAGTGTATGAAGACCGTGGGACAAAACAAAGTCAGCATTCAGGAGAGGATAGATTATCTTGACAGATACATCGTGATGACGCGGGAACATTGTAAAGACCTTGTCAAAGAATATACGTCCTATCTTGCAACTTAAAATGTGCTGTGGTATATTTTACGGGTTAACGAACTGTGTAAGTATGCCCAAAGGAAAGGACTTATACAGAAATACAGCCTAATCGGCAATATAGTTTAGAAATAACGAGGAGATAACAAGAATGCAGTACAGAGGCGTAAATGAATTACGTGAACTGTTCCTTAGCTTCTTTGAGGAGAAGGGATGCTTACGCTTAAACAGTTTCTCACTGGTGCCACACAATGACAATTCATTGCTTATTATAAATTCAGGCATGGCGCCTATGAAGCCATGGTTTACCGGACAGGAGATTCCACCAAGACGCAGAGTGACAACCTGTCAGAAGTGTATCCGTACAGGTGATCTTGAGAATGTTGGTAAGACTGCCCGTCATGGCACATATTTCGAGATGCTCGGAAACTTCTCGTTTGGTGATTACTTTAAGAAAGAAGCTATTCCATGGGCCTGGGAGTTCCTTACAGAAAGAGTCGGTCTTGATCCCGAGAGACTTTATCCGTCAGTTTATGTGGATGACCAGGAAGCTTATGATATATGGCTTAACGATATGCACATTCCTGCCGAGCGCATTTATAAGTTCGGAAAGGAAGATAACTTCTGGGAGCATGGTTCAGGCCCCTGCGGTCCCTGCTCAGAGATCTACTATGACCGCGGAGAGAAGTATGGCAACGGTCCTGAGGATGTAATGGGTGGAGAAGGCGACCGTTTCATGGAAGTATGGAACATAGTATTCAGCCAGTTCAACAACGATGGCGAGAACCATTACACAGATCTTGCACAGAAGAACATCGATACAGGTATGGGTCTTGAGAGACTTGCGGTAGCTGTTCAGGATGTTGCATCTATCTTTGATGTTGATACACTTAAGAGCCTTAGAGACCTTATCTGCGAAATCGCAGGTGGAATCGAATATGACAAACCTGAGACACATGAGTCTGACATTTCTGTTCGTATCATCACAGATCATTCACGTTCCATGACTTTCATGATCTCGGACGGTATCATGCCTTCAAACAACGGAAGAGGTTATGTACTCCGCCGTATCATCCGTCGTGCAGTACGTCACGGAAGAAAGCTTGGCATCAAAGGTTCATTCCTTCCTACTCTTGTTGAGAGAGTTATCGAGACCTCAAAGGACGGTTATCCTGAGCTGGATGAGAAGAAGGACTTCATACTCAGCGTAGTTAAGGCTGAGGAAGAGAAGTTCGAGAAGACTTATGAGCAGGGTATGGAGATCCTTGAAGAGATGGAAGCGGCTCTGTCTGCATCAGGCGAGAAGGTGCTTTCAGGTGAGGACGCATTCAAGCTTTATGATACATATGGATTCCCTGTTGACAATACCAAGGAGATTCTTGAGGAGAAGGGCTTCACAGTAGATGAAGAGGGCTTCAAGGCTGCCATGGAGAAGCAGAAGAAGCAGGGACGTAAGGACAGACTCGAGTCCGGTAAGATGTCAGAGTACAGCGGACATGCTGCAACAGTTTATGACGAGCTTGATCCTGAGATCAGCTGTTCATTTGACGGCTATAACAAGCTTTCGATGGAAAGCAGGGTGGTATCAATGGTTTCTCTCGGTGAAGAGGAAGCTGTTGTTGAGGCTCTTTCTGACGGTGAAGAGGGTGCTATCATTACTGAGGCTACTCCATTCTACGGAACAATGGGTGGTCAGGTAGGTGATACCGGTGTTATCGTTCTTGGTGAGGCTTCCGATGATGAAGCTGCAAAGCTTGGTAAGGGTGCCGCAGTATTTGAAGTTAAGAAGACAGAACATATCGGCGGAAACAAGATCGCACATATCGGTGTAATGAAGAACGGTATGATCAAGCTTAATGATACAGTTACACTTAAGGTTGATGCTTCAAATCGTATGGATACCTGCAGAAACCACTCTGCAACACACCTTCTTCAGAAGGCGCTCCGTGAAGTTCTCGGAACTCATGTAGAGCAGGCCGGTTCCTTCCAGGATGCAGGCAGAACCAGATTTGACTTCTCACACTTCCAGGCTATGACCAAAGAAGAGCTCAAGAAGGTTGAGGATATCGTTAATGAGAAGATCCGTGAGGGACTTTCCGTAAGAACAGATGTCATGACTCTTGAAGAGGCTAAAAAGTCAGGAGCTATGGCACTTTTCGGTGAGAAGTACGGTGCAGAGGTAAGAGTTGTACGTATGGGCGACTTCTCTGTAGAACTTTGCGGTGGTACTCACGTTGAGAACACACTTCAGATCGGTCAGTTCAAGATCGTAAGTGAAGCCGGTGTTGCTGCCGGTGTAAGACGTATCGAGGCTCTTACAGGCGAGAATGTACGTAAGTATTACGAGAACCTTGAGAAGGAGATCAATGCTGCAGCAGAGCTTGTTAAGGCTACACCTGCAACTCTGGCAGATCATATCAAGTCCCTTCAGAAGGAACTTAAGGATCTCAAGAGTGAGAACGAGGCGCTGAAGAGCAAGGAAGCCAAGAATGCACTTGGTAATGTTATGGACAATGTTACAGAAGTTAACGGTGTCAAGTTCCTTGCAGCTCATGTTGCCGGAGTAGATATGAACGAGCTTCGTAACCTTGGGGATGACCTTAAGGCTAAGCTTCAGGAGGGAGTAGTTCTTCTTATCTCAGATAAGGATGGCAAGGTATCCATGGTTGCCATGGCTACAGATGCAGCTGTCAAGGCAGGTGCTCACGCAGGAAACCTTATCAAGGCTGTTGCTCCTATTGTAGGAGGCGGCGGAGGCGGACGTCCTAACATGGCTCAGGCCGGTGGTAAGGACGCTTCCAAGATCGATGAGGCTGTTAAGAAGGCCGGTGAGGTTATCAAAGAGCAGATAAAATAAAGATTGAAATCCGTGAGGATTTTAAGGTATAATACATGGCGCTGATCATCATTTCGATATAAAACTTTAATTTCATTAAGGTTTTTGCTTGACGAATTGAGATCATGTGTTATAATTATCCAGAGTTTGTACCCGAAGGGAGGTTTGGGTTTCAGCATGTCAAATGTTATCGTAAAAGAGAACGAGTCTCTTGACAGCGCTTTACGTAGATTCAAGAGAAACTGTGCTAAGGCCGGCATTCAGCAGGAGATTCGCAAGAGAGAGCATTACGAGAAGCCATCTGTAAGACGTAAGAAGAAGTCTGAGGCGGCTAGAAAGCGTAAGTTCAACTAATCGTAAATAGATTATTTAAAAAGTGTAGCCCTGATTCAGAAATGAATTGGGGCTTTCTTCATACTTTGGAATTGAAGGTTTGAATAGTATTGAGAGACCGGAGGGGCAGTATTTGGCTACAGTAGAAGCAATTATGGATATTCCGATGGAACATGAGCAGAATGTTCTGGGCCAGTTGGATATGAATATAAAGAAAATAGAGAGATCTTTCAATGTAACCATCATAGACCGTAATGGTGTGCTTAAGATCATAGGCGATGAGGCAGATACCGAAAAGGCCAAAAATGTTATAAAGAAACTTTTGCAACTGAGCCAGCGTGGCAATACCATTACAGAGCAGAATGTGGATTATGCCATATCTCTTAGTTTCACTGAAAAAGTAAGGGTTAATGATATCGTCGAGATAGACAAGGATATACTGGCAAGGACGGCATTGGGCAAACCTGTAAAACCGAAAACTATCGGACAAAAGGATTATGTTGATGCCATCCGGAAAAATATGATCACATTCGGTATAGGACCTGCCGGAACCGGAAAGACTTATCTTGCTATGGCTATGGCTATCACGGCTTTCCGTCAGCAGGAGGTACAGCGTATCATTCTGACAAGACCGGCAATTGAAGCAGGCGAAAAACTGGGTTTTCTTCCAGGAGACCTCCAGTCAAAGGTGGATCCTTATATGAGACCTGTGTACGATGCTTTGTACTCCATCATGGGAGCAGAACAGTACCAGTCAAATTCCGAGAAGGGGCTTATCGAGGTTGCCCCGCTAGCTTATATGCGAGGAAGAACACTGGACAATTCCTATATCATTCTTGATGAGGCCCAGAACACTACACCTGCACAGATGAAGATGTTTCTTACCCGTATCGGCTTTGGATCAAAGGTTGTGGTGACAGGCGACCTTACCCAGAAGGATCTTGAGGAAGGTAAAAAATCGGGTCTTGAGGATGCCATGCGTGTTCTTAAAAATGTGGAAGGCATAGAGTTTATAGAGCTTACAAGTGCGGATGTTGTGAGACATCCTCTTGTACAGCGTATTGTCAATGCCTATGAAAAGGACGAAGAAAAACGCGCCAGAAGAGCAAGACAGCATGAAATATCACCGAGAAATTATGGTGAGCAGAGAAATGAAAACAGGCACAGGGACTGAAAGATAGAGTATGTGTTTTGGCATGATCAGAATTAGTCCGAGAATGTAAGGGGATACGATGCGGAGAATTGATTTAAGAGGGGACAGGAATGACTGTTAATATAGATTTTGAGGTTGAAAAGCGACTTGATCTGCAGTTCGAAGATATAATCAATGAGATCATCGAGGCTGCCATTACATACGAAAAATGTCCGTATGAATGCGAGATAAGTGTTGTTATCACGGATGATGAGGGTATCCATCAGTTAAATAAAGAAGCAAGGGGGATAGATTCACCTACGGATGTACTTTCTTTTCCTATGGTTGACTGGGAAACTCCGGCGGATTTTGATGTTATAGACGAAGAGGATTCAGATATCTTTAACCCTGATTCGGGAGAACTGCTCCTGGGGGACATCGTTCTGAATCAGAACCGTATAGAGTCTCAGGCAGAAGAATACGGGCATACAGAGCGAAGAGAACTTGCATTTTTAGTGGCTCACAGTATGCTTCATCTTTTTGGTTACGATCATATGGAAGATGACGAGCGTGTGGAAATGGAAAGACGCCAGAAAGAAATATTGGAAGGAAAGGGCTATTTCAGATGAGTGGTCAAAGAAGAAACTCGAATATCGGAAATAACGAAGGCAGGTTTTCGAGATCACAGAATATAAGATCAAGAAATACTGTCAATTCGGGCTTTGACAGAAACAGACGAAACAATTTCATCGTTCAGGGTTCTCTTCTCGCAGTGGCAAGCATCGTGGTCAGGATCATTGGCATGGTCTATCGTGTGCCTCTTACTGCCATAATCGGAGATGAGGGAAACGGCTACTATACAAGTGCCTACAGCATTTATACGCTGCTTCTTATCCTGTCGAGTTTTTCCATGCCTACGGCTGTTTCCAAGATCGTTTCTGCCAATATGGTAAACGGTAATTACAGGAACACTCACAGGGTTCTGAAAACAGCATGCTTTTATGCGACTATTGTTGGCTTTTTGATGTTCTGTATGCTGTGGTTCGGCTCTGATTTTATAGCAGAGGTATTTCTGAAGAAGCCGTTTTGTAAATATGCACTCAGAGCTTTGGCTCCCACTGTGTGGATCATGGCTTATCTCGGAATCCTGAGAGGTTACTTTCAGGGAAGCGGAAACATGGTGCCTACAGCAATCTCTCAGATACTGGAGCAGATCCTGAATGCCATTATTTCCATTCTTGCTGCCAGCATTCTGTTTAAAAAGGGTGCAGTTGCCAATGTCATCTACCAGAGTGATAAATACAGTACGGCATTTGGTGCTGCCGGTGGTGCTATAGGAACCGGTGCCGGAGCTCTTACGGCCCTTGCTTTCTTTTTGATCCTTTACAGTTCCCAGATGCACGAGATGCATAGGAATATACGGGAGGACAGGAGTCGTGTGGACAGCTACGGTACTATAGGACTGCTTCTTGCAGGAACCATGCTTCCGATTCTTATATCCTCAACGGTTTACAATATTTCGTCGGTTATTGATGATTCCATATTCGGAAACATTATGACTTATCTCGGAAAGGCAGAGAATATCGTAACCCAGTGGGGAGTTTTTGGAGAATATCATATCCTTTTCAACATTCCGGTAGCTTTGTCCAATGCTTTGTCATCGTCGCTTATCCCGAGTCTTACCAGAGCCGTTGCGGAGCATAATCGCAGGGATACGGTTTCAAGAGTGCGATACAGTATCAGATTTACAATGCTGATAGCCATCCCGGCTACTGTCGGGCTTTGTGCATTGGCTGACCCTATATGCCGCATGCTATTCCCGGGAAAAAATGTGGGACTTCTTATAATGCTCACAAGGATAGGTTCTGTGGCAGTGGTTTTCTATTCGCTGTCAACTATCAGCAATGCCATACTTCAGGGACTTGGTCATCTGAGTATCCCTTTAAAGCATGCGCTTATATCCCTTGTGATACATATAGCTTGTCTTATTGCCCTGTTGCTTACGGGTATGGGTATCTATGCGGTGGTTATTTCAAATATAATCTTTGCCTTCATGATGTGCTTACTTAATCAGCTGGCTATCAAGAAGCATGTAAGGCTTAGCTATGGTGTGACAGAGACTTATATTCTGCCATTTATTGCAGCTGCTGTTATGGGTATCGTAGCTTTCGCATGTTCCATGGGAATCCGTATGGTTCTTCCGGAGGCTCAAAGATATGGACGTATAGGATCTGTTATAGAGGTCGCTCCGTCAGTGGTTATAGCAATAGTGGTTTATTTTGGACTGCTTATCAAGCTGCATGCATTCACCGCAGAAGATCTTGATAACATGCCTATGGGCGGAAGACTCAAGAGATTTGTACACTGATGTAAATTTTGCCGGAACCGATTGTCGCTAAGGAGTGTGCTTTTGATTTTTTACTCCCAGGTTTAACGTGTTTAAAAGGATACCTACGGGTTCCGGTGAAATCTTATACCTGCACTGTGGAGGTAATAGTTTGAGTATAATAACCAGCTTAACAGAGAGCGGAACAGTGGATGTGGCAGTGATAGGTGCCGGCGCAGCCGGAATGATGGCAGCTATTGAGGCGGCACGTGCCGGGGCGAAGGTACTTTTGATCGAGAGGAACCGGGAACCCGGGAAAAAACTTGCCACCACCGGAAACGGAAGATGCAATTACACAAATCTTGATATGGAAAATCTGGTTGGAGGAAAGTACAGGGGATGTAATCCTGAGTTTTCTGAAATTCCACTTGAGAGTTTTGGGCCGGAACAGGCTGTGGAATGGTTCCGGGGTATAGGCATTGAACCAAAATACAGAGGAAACTATGTGTATCCGAACTCCGATCAGGCTTCTTCTGTTGTGACAGCTCTTTGGGATGAGGTTGTTCATTCAGGAGTTCAGGTCCTTTTGGGGACGCTGATAAGAAAGGTAAGAAGGAATGAGAGCGAAGCGGTAAATCATACAGGCAGAGAACAGTATTCTTCACAGAAGAATCATGGTAAATCCAGAGGTGTGAAGTCGTACAGAACCGATGGATTTCTGCTTGATATAGAGGGCTGTGATAATGTAATAAGAGCAAAAAAGCTTATTCTGGCTACGGGTTCAAGGGCGGTGCCAAAGACCGGCTCCACCGGGGACGGATATGTCTGGTCAAAGGCTCTGGGACATTCACTGGTTCCGCAGGTACCTGCACTGACAGCGGTAAAATGTAAGGGCAGCCATTATAAGAATATGGCAGGAGTAAGAACCGATGCGAAGCTCTGTGTCAAGGTGAGTGGCGAAACAGTTGCTGCCGAAGAAGGAGAGCTTCAGCTCACGGATTACGGCATTTCAGGCATACCGGTTTTTCAGATATCGAGACACGTAGCTTACGGACTGAGAGACGGTAAAGAAGTATCGGTATATATAAATTTCCTTCCTCATATTTCGGAAAAGAAGGAAGAAATAATTGAGTTCTGCAAAAAACGTGCGGAGAGACTTGGATATAAGGAAATGGGAAGCTTCTTCACAGGCCTTCTGAATCAGAAGCTCGGAAACACCATTCTGCAGCTTGCAAATATTGACAGCAAGCTGCCGGTTTCAAAACTTTCAGAGAAACAGCTGAAGGCTCTCGGTGCCCTTACAGTCAGCTTTAAGGCAGAATGTGTGGAGGTGAATCCTTTTGCCAATGCCCAGTGCGCAGCAGGAGGCATTAACACTGCAGAAGTGGATCCCCATACCATGGAGTCGAAGCTTGTGAAGGGG
Organism: Oribacterium sp. FC2011; assembly: GCF_000701645.1. Classification (NCBI taxonomy): domain Bacteria; kingdom Bacillati; phylum Bacillota; class Clostridia; order Lachnospirales; family Lachnospiraceae; genus Oribacterium; species Oribacterium sp. FC2011. Next base: position 104,553 of record NZ_JNJM01000014.1, on the reverse strand, counting down.
CTTTACTTTGCGGGTGAAATCCTGGATATCGACGGAATCTGCGGAGGTTACAATCTCCAGTGGGCCTGGAGCTCAGGGTTTATTGCGGGTAATGCGGCAGCGGGTTGACCCTGTCGGGAAAGGCAAGTTGAGTTTTAATCCCGGATATGCCCGGATCGTACATAAATAAAAAGTATAAAGGAAAAGAAATGATAAAGATAAATCAGTTAAAGCTCGGTGTGACAGAATCGGTCGTGAAGCTAAAGCTCTTAAGTGCCAAAGTGTTGAAGATAGAACCAAAGGACATAGAGACACTTGAAGTAGTAAAACGCTCCATCGATGCCAGAAAAAAGCCGGAGCTTTTCTTTAGCTATACGGTTATGATAGGGACTTCTCTTGGCGAAGCTAAAGAGAAAAAACTGGTTGAGAAGCTGAAGAACAGAGACGTAAGTATTGACAGAACAGTATCGTACAGAGAGCCAAAACTCAACGATGTGATATGCGGAGTTGACAGGCGTGAATTCTTCAGGGAGGAAAAGAACAGACCTGTTGTGGTGGGCTTCGGTCCCGCAGGTATGTTTGCGGCACTGATTCTTGCAAGAGCAGGTATGCATCCCATAGTTTTTGAGAGAGGTGCGGATGTTGATGAAAGAATAAAGAATGTTCAGGATCTTTGGGAGAAGGGCGTTCTTCATACAGAATCAAACCCTCAGTTTGGAGAGGGCGGCGCCGGTACCTTTTCCGACGGCAAGATCAATACTCTTGTAAAGGATAAGGATGGAAGAAGCCGTTTTATACTTGATCTCTTTGTGGGCTATGGTGCTGATTCATCCATTATCATCGATTCGAAGCCTCATGTGGGAACGGATAAGCTTGTAAATATCGTTAAGAATATCAGGCAGGAAATAGTGGCTCTTGGGGGAGAAATAAGGTTCAACACCAGGTTCACCTACGATAAAGAAAGAGATAAGGACAGAAAGATCATCCTTGCCATAGGTCACTCTGCAAGGGATACCTATAAAGAGCTTTTTGAATCCGGCCTCGAAATGCAGGCAAAGGATTTTGCCATGGGCTTCCGTGTACAGCATCTCCAGTCAATGATCAATGAAGATCTTTACGGGGATGTGGATGAGAAGACATTGGCGGCCCTGGGCCCCGGCGTTTACAAGGTTACTCACACATCCGATAAGAATGGCCGCGGTGTATACAGTTTCTGTATGTGTCCCGGAGGATATGTTGTGAACAGCTCGTCTGAAACCGGGAAGCTCTGTGTGAACGGTATGAGCTACCATGCAAGAGATGGTGTCAATGCCAATGCCGCCATCATAGTCTCAGTCCGTAAGAGCGATTATAACGGAGAAAATGAGCCTTTGGGCGGAATCGGACTTCAGAGAGAACTGGAGGAAAGAGCCCACAGACTTCTTGACGGAAAGGTTCCGGTTCAGACTTACGGCGATTTCAAAAAGGATATGGCAAGCACAGAAAAAAGCCTGGGAGAAGTGAAGCCACAGATAAAGGGACAGTATGGATTCTCGAAGCTGAACGATATCTTCAGGTTTGAAGAGGGTTCTAAATATGCGGCCCTCAATGATTTTAACGAGACCTTTATGGAGGGCATGGAAAGCTTCGGACATAAGCTTAAGGGCTTTTCGAGAGAGGATACAGTTCTGGCAGGAATAGAGGCCAGAACATCAAGCCCTGTAAGGGTACCGCGAAATGAGGATTTTGAGTCCAATATCCCGGGAATCTACCCCTGCGGCGAGGGCGCAGGCTATGCCGGTGGTATCATGAGTGCCGCTATGGACGGAATGAAAACCGCTGAGGCGCTTGTAAAACATTATAATTCATTGTAAACTTCTGCATAAGTCGGTGTCATGCAGCTATCACGTTAGTGTTGCGATACGTGTGACTTATGAGTCTGTGTCATGAAAATCAGATGGAGGTCTATATGACAAACGAAGAAATGCGCGCTTTGCTTAAAGATAAAAAACGTATCGTTATCAAAGTCGGTTCTGCAAGCATTACCCACGCAAAAACCGGCGGGCTTTACCTTTCAAAGATTGAAAAGCTTGTCAGAGTCATATCTGATCTGAACGGTGAAGGTAAGGATGTCATTCTGGTTTCTTCCGGTGCCATCGCAACCGGCAGACAGACCCTCGGCATACACAGACGCCCCAGGACTATGGAGGAAAAGCAGGCATTTGCGGCAGTCGGACAGGCCAGACTTATGATGACCTACCAGAAGCTTTTTTCTGAGTATGGTGTCATCGCAGCTCAGGTGCTTCTCACAAGAAATGTTATGCTGATCCCGGAATCCTGCAGCAACACCAGAAATACATTTGAAGAGCTCCTCAACCTGGGTACAGTTCCTGTTGTCAATGAAAATGACACCATTTCAACCTCTGAGATAAATCAGGTGGAGACCTTTGGGGATAATGACCAGCTGGCCGCTATAGTGGGAGCCGTTGTCAATGCTGACCTCGTGATATTGCTGTCGGATATAGACGGACTCTTCACCGATGACCCGCATGAAAATCCGGAGGCGGAGTTTATTCCGTTTATTCCTGAGATAAATGAAAGAATCCTGGATATGGGTAAATCCAAGAGCGGTTCCAATGTTGGTACCGGCGGCATGTCCGCCAAGCTTGCGGCAGCCCGCATCGCAACGGATTCAGGTGCCGATATGGTCATTGCAAAGTTTACGGGAGCTGAAGTTATAAGTGATATCCTGGAAGGCAAAAACATTGGCACACTTTTTGCTGCCCACAAGAATAAGGATTTTGACCTGATGGAATATGTGGGGCAGAACGAATAAAACGGGGCACGGGAAAGTGCTGTGATGAGAGTATCCAGGCATCAGCCTTTGGCGACTCATAAAAAAATAAAAACAAAAATGAGGAAATAAATGATTACAGAGAAAGAAATAGCAAGAATTAACGAGCTTTATCATAAATCAAAGGAAGGCGGCGGACTTACTGCCGAGGAAAAGGATGAACAGGCAAAGCTCAGGAGAGCCTATATAGATTCAGTTAAGGCAAACCTTGGCGTATACCTTAAGGATATAAAGAATGCAAGTGAGGATACTTCTGCATCAGGAGATGTAAAAGAAAGGGTTCAGAAGGCTATGGAAAAGACCGATGCGGAGCTTGCCGGGGAAGATAAAAGTGCAGCTAATTCCGGAAATCCTGAGATTTCAAGCCACCTGCATATTTGATGAAGCGAAGTATATTGAAGCAGATTATTTTGCTTAAGCGGTATAGTTCATATTGATTCATTGGCATACGTTCCGGTTGATTTCCGGGCGTGCATTTTGAAAGGAAGGTTCTTATGACGGATCTTTTGATGATTGGACAAAGAGCTAAAACGGCATCACATAAGCTTGCCGGGCTTTCTTCAGATGAGAAAAATGCGGTGCTGCTAAAAGCAGCGGAAGAGCTTGAGGCAGATGATAATATTCAAAAGATATTGGGGGCCAATGCAAAGGATCTTTTGAATGCCGAGCAATCCGGCATGAGTGACGGACTTAAGGATCGCCTGCGTCTTACAAAAGAGCGTCTGCAGGACATGGGTAAGGCACTTCGAGATATTGCAAAACTTCCTGACCCTGTTGGAGAGGTACTTGAAACCATAGAACGTCCCAACGGACTTAAACTTTTAAAGACTTCAGCACCAATCGGTGTTATCGGCATCATCTATGAGGCACGTCCGAATGTAACCAGCGATGCCTGGTCACTTTGCTTTAAGTCATCAAATGCCGTTATTCTGAAGGGTGGTTCCGATGCCATTAACTCAAACATTGCCATAACAGAGGTTATACGGAAAGCCATGGAGGAAAGCGGAGCAGATCCTGACGGACTTATGCTTATCGAAGCTACGGATCATGAGACCACAAACCACTTCATGCAGATGAATGATTACGTTGATGTGCTGATCCCACGAGGTTCCATGCGTCTTATCCAGGCAGTTGTGAAAAATGCTTCCGTTCCTGTTATAGAGACCGGTGCAGGCAATTGTCATATTTATATAGAAAAAACCGGGGATAGTGACAAGGCGGTTTCTATCATTTATAATGCTAAGACCCAGAGAATAGGTGTCTGCAATGCCTGTGAGTCTCTTGTGGTTGACAGAGAAGCATTGGAGAAACTTGTTCCGGTTGTTAAGAAGCTTCAGGAAAAAGATGTTATTACCTATGCGGATGAGGCATCCTTCGAAGTTTTAAAGAAGGCGTCCGAAGACGGATCAGGCATACGTATGGAACTGATAAAGGAGGCTTCTCCCGAGGATTTCGCCACAGAGTATCTTGACTACAAGATTTCAGTTAAGACAGTTGACAGCACGGAAGAAGCCATAGAGCATATTAATGCTAACAGCACTCATCACAGTGAGGCAATCATCACAGAGGATGCGGATAAGGCCGAGAAATTCCTTAACGGAATCGACAGTGCCTGTGTTTACTGGAATGCTTCCACCCGTTTTACAGACGGAGGCTGCTTTGGTTTCGGAGCGGAGATAGGCATCTCAACGTCAAAGCTCCACGCAAGAGGCCCTATGGGACTCAGGGAGCTCACAACGTATAAATACAAGGTATATGGAAACGGACAGATAAGATAAGCGGATCTGGATGCACCTTCCAATTTAATTATTGCCGGAAATATCGCACGAACATATTGAGATTCAGTGCTTTAATAAATTAATTTTTTTTACAGTATCCCAGGGGATTTACTATCCCCTGGGATTAACAATGAGGTTTTATGGAATACATTATCGATTATAAGGAAATAATTGAACAGGCACCAACAGAGGAGCCCGCAAGACAGTACTACTTTATGGACAGGGTACGTGAGCTTGTTGAGATTAAGAAACAGGAAGGTTACAAGGCTCACTGTATGGTTGAAGTTATGGGATGCCAGATGTCTGCCAAGGATGGCGAGAAGCTTCTGGGAATCCTTGAGAAGTGCGGATACACAACCACTGAAGATGACTGGGATGCGGATATCGTGCTTTTCACAACCTGTACTGTAAGAGAGAATGCAAATCAGAAGCTTTACGGCCGTGTGGGAAGACTTAAGCATCAGTATGAGAAGCGTGACGGAATGATCATCGGTATCACCGGCTGTATGATGCAGGAGAAGGATGAGGTTGAAGGCATATGTAAGCATTATCCTTATGTAAAGCTTGTGTTCGGAACACATAATGTCTACAAGCTGGCAGAGCTTTTATACAAGTCACTGGTTACCGGAAAGCGTACAGTCGAGGTTATCGACGATACAAAGATGATCGTTGAGGATCTTCCTTCTGACAGAAAGTTCAGGTTCAAGGGCTCTGTAAACATCAGCTACGGATGTAACAATTTCTGCACATATTGCATCGTGCCTTATGTAAGAGGCCGTGAGAAGTCACGTAATGCAACAGATATACTTAGAGAGTGCGAAAAGCTCATCGCAGACGGTTGTCTGGAGATCATGCTCCTTGGTCAGAATGTCAATTCCTATGGCAATGACATCCCGGGATCAACCACATTCCCGGAACTTTTGAAAGCTGTTGCAGAACTTCCGGGTCTTAAGAGACTTCGCTACATGACTTCAAATCCCAAGGATTTTTCAGATGAGCTTATCGAGGTAATGAGAACTCATCCAAATATAGAGAGACATATACACCTGCCTCTTCAGTCTGGTTCAAGTGCAATTCTTAAGAGGATGAACAGACATTACACAAAGGAGAGTTATCTTGAGCTGGTCAGAAAGATAAGAACGGCTATTCCGGAGGCAACTCTCACAACAGATATAATCGTTGGATTTCCGGGAGAGACTGAGGAAGATTTCCTGGATACCATTGAGGTTGTTAAGGAGTGTAAGTACGACGCTGCGTATACATTTATATACAGTAAGCGTACGGGCACACCTGCTGCAAAGTTTGAAGATCAGGTTCCGGAGGATATCGTTAAGGACCGCTTCGACAGACTTCTCAAGGTGGTTCAGGACAGCTCGGCGGAGAATGAGACAAGAGACCTCGGCAAGGTCATGGAGGTTCTGGTTGAGGATGAGAACAAAAACCAGGAGGGTTATGTCACAGGCAGACTTTCAAACAGTGTGCTTGTTCACTTTCCCGGAGATAAGAGCCTCATCGGAACCATGCAGATGGTGAAGCTGACGGAGAGTAAGGGATTCTATTACTTCGGTGAGTTATCCTAGTTGCGTCAGCAATTAGGATGCCGCCCAGCCGGCGAGGCTGGTTTCGGCGTGAGCCGAAATCAAACGAAAATGCCCGGCGCGTAAGCGCCATCTAATGGCATTTTCTCTTTGTATTTATTTAAGGAGAGATAGATGGCTGAAAAGAAGATGTCACCCATGATGGCTGAATATCTGGAGACGAAAAAACAGTATCCGGACTGTATTCTGTTTTACCGCATAGGTGATTTTTATGAGATGTTCTTTGAAGACGCAAAAACCGCATCCTCAGTGCTTGATCTGGTTCTCACCGGCAAGGACTGCGGAATGGAGGAACGTGCACCTATGTGCGGTATCCCCTTCCACGCAGCAGATGGATATGTGGCACGTCTTGCCGCAAGCGGCTATAAGGTTGCCATTGCCGAGCAGCTTGAGGATCCAAAGCTTTCAAAGGGTCTTGTGAAAAGAGGAGTTATCCGTGTTATCACGCCGGGAACCCTGACCTCTGAGCAGGCACTGGATGAAACAAAGAACAACTTCCTCATGAGTATCTTTTATGACGCTACGGGGTTTGGCGTTTCCAGTGTAGACATTACCACAGGTGAGTTTATGACCACTACCTGCGGTAATGAAAAGGATGTTATGGATGAGCTCAGCAGATTTTCTCCTGCGGAGATAGTATGCAACCAGGCATTTATGATCTCCGGCATCGATACCGATGATATCAAGAATCGTTTCGGACTTATCATAACAGAACTTCCGGATGAGGTTTATGATGACGGAAAGGCTACAACGCTTCTGGAGGAGCATTTCCATGCAAGCATCAGCGGCATCGGTCTTTCCGACAGAGACCTTGCAAGACTTAGTGCCGCAGCGGCTCTCAGATACGTTTATGACACACAGATGAATGCTGTGGAGCATATCGCAAATATAAAGTATTATTCCAGTGACCAGTATATGATCATTGATACGGCTACCCAGCGTAATCTGGAGCTTTGCGAGACCATGAGAGAGAAGAAAAAGAGAGGATCCCTTCTCTGGGTTTTAGATAAGACAAAGACTGCCATGGGCGCCAGAATGCTGAGACGTTTTCTGGAACAGCCGCTTATCGACAGGGCGACTATCCTTGCCCGTCAGGATGCAGTGGAGGATTTCTGCTCTCATTACATTGACCGTGAGGAGATTTCCGAGTATCTGAATACCATTTATGATTATGAGAGACTTCTCGGACGTATATGCTATAAGTCTGCAAATCCAAGGGATCTTATAGCTTTTAAGCAGTCGCTTAAGATGCTCCCGGATATCATTCAGGAGCTTTCAAGCTTTGACTCCGCCCTTGTAAAGGAAATACATGACGGCATTGACCCCATGGAAGATCTTTATGAGCTTATAGACAAAGCTATAGAGGAGAATCCGCCTTTATCCTCAAGAGATGGCGGTGTCATAAAGGAAGGCTTCCATGAGGAAGTAGACCGCTACAAGGACTCCCGTGTCAGCGGTAAACAGTGGCTCGCGGATCTTGAGGCCTCGGAACGCGAAAAGACCGGGATCAAGTCTCTGAAGATAAAGTACAACCGTATATTCGGGTACTGCTTTGAGGTTACCAATACATTCCGGGATATGGTGCCGGATTATTTCATCAGAAAACAGACACTTACAGGCAGTGAACGTTATACTACCGATAAGCTTGAGGAGCTTCAGAACACAATTCTCGGTGCAGAAGAGAAGCTTAACCAGCTGGAGTATGAGCTGTTCTGCGATGTGAGAGACACCATTGCCGGAAATATTCAGCGTATACAGAAGACTTCTCACTATGTGGCTCTTATCGACTGTATAATATCTCTTTCCAAGGTGGCTACGGATAACAATTACTGCCGTCCGGAGATTAATGAAAATGGAATCATTAATATAAAGGATGGAAGACATCCGGTCATCGAGAAGCTCATAAGGGATGGTATGTTTGTGTCCAATGACACTGTCCTGGATGACAGCACCAATCGTATCGCTGTTATCACAGGACCTAATATGGCAGGTAAATCCACCTATATGAGACAGGTGGCACTTATCGTGCTTATGGCCTCTATCGGTTCCTTTGTCCCGGCGCAAAGTGCGGAGATATCTATCTGCGACAGGATATTTACCCGTGTCGGAGCCAGTGACGATCTTGCTTCAGGGCAGTCTACCTTTATGGTGGAGATGAACGAGGTTGCCAATATTCTGAGAAATGCCACAACCAGGTCACTTCTTATTCTGGATGAAATAGGAAGAGGAACCAGTACCTTTGACGGTCTCAGCATTGCCTGGGCGGTGGTTGAATACATCGCAAAGGTTGTTAAGGCGAAAACTCTTTTTGCCACCCACTATCATGAGCTCACAGAGCTTGAGGGTAAGCTTGAGGGCGTGAATAATTACTGTATCGCGGTTACAAACCACGATCAGGACATCGTGTTCCTTCGTAAGATTATCCCGGGAGGCGCCGACAGGTCCTATGGTATCGATGTGGCGAGTCTTGCGGGAGTTCCGAAGCCGGTTATCGACAGAGCAAAGGTTATCGCAGCGGAGCTCAGTGATGCAGATATTACTGCAAAGGCGAAGAATATCGAGACAAGTGAGAGCTTTACTCAGGAAGCATTTGACGAAGAAGGCTTCCTTGCAGACCGGGATGAGACCCGGGTTTCGAATACAGCCGACCGTAAGGCTGAAGGAAACACTCAGGAATACGGCGCCGATGTGGCAGAAGCCATTGAGTTCCTTAAGGCTATTGATGTGAACCACATGACACCACTTGATGCCATGAACACTCTGTATGAATTGAAATCAAAATTTGGTGTATGATTCCTACGCAATGCAGTACCTCTGAAAGGTGCTGCATTTTCTGTACATAAAAATAAAACTTGCATTTGATATACAGGATATGATTGAATTATTAATTGGTCAGAGATGGGGAATCTGAACTGTTACCTCACTCGTTTGTTGAGATATTATTTCGTTTAGACTGATTATAAAGGACGACCAATATGAAAATCAAAGTTCTAAGTGATGAAACCATAAACCAGATCGCAGCAGGTGAAGTTATAGAGCGGCCTTTAAGCGTTGTTAAGGAGCTTTTGGAAAATGCCATCGATGCGGGTTCCACCTCGGTTACCGTGGAAGTCCGGGACGGAGGCATCGCCATGATACGAATAACCGATAATGGAGGCGGCATAGACAAGGATGATATAAGGAATGCGTTTCTGAGGCATGCAACCTCCAAGATCAGGGAGGCCAGGGATCTTGAGAATATTCAGACCCTTGGGTTCAGAGGCGAGGCACTGGCGTCCATAGCAAGTGTTTCGAGAGTTGAGCTCATAAGCAAGACTCCCGGGGCGCTCATGGCCTCACACTATGAGATAGAAGGCGGAGTGGAGAAGGACTTTTCCGAGATCGGTGCTCCCAACGGCACAACTTTTATAGTCCGGGACATTTTCAAAAATGTTCCCGCCAGAAGAAAGTTTCTGAAGAGTCCGCAGACGGAAGCTGCCCGCATTCAGGATATCCTGGAGAAGGAGGCATTGGCACATCCCGAAGTGGCGTTCCGATATATTCAGGATGGCCGTCAGAGACTGGCGACTCTTGGCAACGGTTCGCTTCTGGATGTGATTTACTCCATTTACGGCCGTGATGTGACGAATCAGCTTATTACAGTAAATCGCCAATATCAGCGTTCACAGCTTACGGGACTTCCTGCGGTAACGGTCCGAGGCTTTATCGGAAAGCCTGTGATCACAAGAGCAAACCGCAATTTTGAGATATATTTTGTAAACTCGAGATTCGTGAAGAATCCTATGGTTACGAAGGCCATAGAGGACGGCTATCATGCTTTTCTTATGCAGCATAAGTTTCCGTTTACAGTCCTTATGGTGGATGTGAATCCGGAGATTGTGGATGTCAATGTTCATCCCCAGAAGCTGGAGGTAAGGTTCTCGGACGGGATGCTCATATATAATTCTATTGTGGATTCTGTTCAGAATGCCCTTAGGGAAACAGAGCTTATTCTTAATACGGATCTGGAGAACTTCGGAAGAGATGAGAATACCTCAAAGAAAGCGGATCTTGACCCTCATGTGGAGATAGAAGAAAAGGAAAAGACTCTGCCTCATGTGGAACCCTTCGAGAAAAACCGTAAGGAAGAAACAAACCGGCAGTATGAGGAAGCCCTGAGACCGGAGATACATCCGGAGGCGGTACCTAAGTCAGATATATATCTGAATGGAAAAAATACTGCCGGCACAGGTGTGAGTGAAAAAAGCGGTTGGTCCGGTAATGCGGTTGGATACAGTCAGTATCGCAGGGACTATGCAGCAAAGCACAGCAGCGAAGGCATCGGGAGTTCATCAGGAGACGCGAGAGTGGCCGAGCATAAGTCAGGGTTCGGACTTTCTGACTTCAAAGAGGCAGCGGACGAGGTTGATAAGAATTATGGTCAGGTAAACAGACTAAACGGAAGCTCTGCAGAGTCTGATGCTTATAACATTGATAAATCAGAAATAAAAACTCTTTCCGTTACACAGGATGACTCAGCAACAGCAGGTGAAGCATCAGAAACCGGTAAAGGATCTGAAAAAATGCTTATCACGAAGCCTCAGCAGGAAACATTATTCTCGGAGAAGTTTCTGAGCGAAAAAGCAAAGATCCAGCACAGGATCATAGGACAGGTGTTTGAGACCTACTGGTTGATAGAGTATGGCGACAAGCTTTATATCATTGATCAGCACGCAGCTCACGAAAAGGTGAATTTTGAAAGAATGATGAAGCGCCTTAAGGAGCGTAAACCTGCAAGCCAGTATCTCAATCCGCCGATTCTCGTGACACTTACCTCAGAAGAGGCAGTGCTTCTCAATGAGTATGAGGAATATTTCCGGAATCTGGGATTCGAGATCAGCGATCTCGGAGGCAGAGATTTCAGCATTTCGGCGGTTCCCACGGACCTTCCGGAAATAGGAAAGAAGGAGCTTCTGCTTGAGATGCTAGATGGTTTAAGTGACGAAACAGGCATGACAACACCGGATTCCATATATTATAAGATTGCCTCTATGTCCTGCAAGGCGGCAGTTAAGGGCAATAATAAACTTAGTCTGATGGAGGCGGATACCCTTATTTCAGAGCTTTTGGAGCTTGAAAATCCTTATGCCTGCCCCCACGGACGCCCTACCATCATTTCTATGTCAAAATATGAGCTGGAAAAGAAGTTTAAACGTATCGTTTAACAGTTTTATATATGTCATAAGACTATCTGACTTCGGAACATTAATCCGTAGACGGAGTGGGGTCGTGACATTGGAAGGTATTAAGTTTGAAAAAAATTGATTTAACAAAGAAACCTCTTATCATTATCGCGGGGCCTACAGCTGTGGGGAAAACGTCAACATCAGTTGCTCTGGCCAAAACCCTTGACGGTGAGATAGTCTCGGCGGATTCTGTTCAGGTATATAGAAAACTTGATATAGGAAGTGCAAAGGTTACAAAAGATGAGATGGAAGGTGTGCCTCATCATCTCATAGACATTATCGACGTGACAGAGGATTATGATGTAAGCCTTTTCCAGAAGATGGCCTCCGATGCTATCGAAGGGATATATGAGAGGGGCCATGTGCCTATTCTTGCGGGAGGCACCGGTTTTTACATTCAGGGGCTTCTTTATGGTATAGATTTCACTGAAGAGGACGAAGATGCCCATAAGGAGATAAGAGACAGACTGGAGGCTATGGCAAAGGAACCGGGAGGTCCTGAGGCAATGTATAAAAAGCTTTCGGAGGTAGATCCCAAATCTCTGAAAAAAATCCATGAGCACAATATTCGCCGCGTTATAAGGGCACTTGAGTTTTATGAGCTTCATGGTTCGCCCATTTCAGCCCATAATGAGGAGGAAAGGGAAAAGCAGGCTGTATATTCACCGGCATTTTTTGTACTTACAGATGACAGAGAGGCTCTGTATGAACGCATAAACAAACGTGTCGACCTGATGGTGGAACAGGGACTTATAGATGAAGCCAGGTGGCTTTACGATCTTCATCTTCCCAAGGAAAGGACCTCCATGAAGGGCATCGGCTACCGTGAGCTTATTGCTGCCTTTGAGGCCCTTGATAAAGGAAATCTTGCGGCATCGGAAAAAAGTGCTATAATCGTTCAAGCTGTCGAGAAGATAAAGCAGGATTCCAGGAATTATGCTAAAAGACAGATCACATGGTTCAAAAGAGAACGCAATGTGAATTTTGTAAATATACAGGATTTTGATTATAAGAAGGACAGGATTACAGAATGGATAACAGAGAAATGTTTGAGTCTCTTGGGATAGCATCGGAGGTTTATGATTTTTGCGAGACAGAGCTCCGTACACTTAAGGACAGATTTCAGGAGATAGATGACATTGCCGAGTTCAATCAGCTTAAGGTTATTAAGGCAATGCAGGATGCCCAGGTTTCTGAGGCTCACCTCTACGGAACCACAGGCTACGGCTATGATGACATCGGCCGTGACACCCTGGAAAAGGTTTACGCCAATCTTTTTGATACGGAGGATGCGCTTGTCCGCTCACAGATCGTTTGCGGTACACATGCACTTTCCACGGCTCTTTATGCAAATACAAGACCGGGAGATGAAATACTTTGCCCTGCTGGAAAACCCTATGACACTTTGGAAGAGATCATTGGCATCAGACCTTCAGTGGGAAGTCTTCAGGAGTATGGAGTAAGCTACCGCCAGGTGGATCTTCTTCCTGGTTCGGAATTTGATTATGAAGGCATTAAGGCTGCAATAAATGAAAAGACAAAGCTTGTGGAGATACAGAGATCAAAAGGATATGCCACAAGAGATACATTCTCACCGGAGAAGATCGGTGAGCTTATAAAATTTATAAAGGAAATCAAACCGGACGTCATCTGTATGGTGGATAATTGTTACGGTGAGTTTGTAACAAAGGAGGAACCTTCGACTTTTGGAGCAGATATGGTTGTGGGTTCACTCATCAAGAATCCGGGTGGCGGACTTGCGCCTATCGGAGGTTATATAGCCGGAACAAAGGAGTGTATCGAAAGATGTGCGGTTCGTCTCACAACCCCGGGACTTGGCAAGGAAGTAGGACCTTCTCTTGACGTTAACAAGAGCTTCTATCAGGGACTTTTCCTGGCTCCTACCATAACAGCTGCAGCTGAAAAGGGAGCGATCTTTGCGGCTAAGGTATTTGAGAAGCTTGGTTTTGCATGTCACCCCACTGCTGACAGTGCGAGATATGACATCATACAGGCCATCACACTTGGTTCCGAGGAGGCGGTGGTTGCCTTTTGTCAGGGAATACAGGCAGCAGCCCCTGTAAACAGCTTTGTTACACCATATCCTGATGATATGCCGGGCTATGACAGTAAGGTAATCATGGCAGCAGGCGCTTTTGTTCAGGGCAGTTCTATCGAGCTTTCTGCGGATGGTCCCATTAAGCCGCCGTTTAATGTTTATTTTCAGGGCGGTCTCACCTGGTACCATGCAAAGCTCGGCATCATGATGGCAGTGCAGAAGATGTACGAGAAAGGACTTATCATCATTTCGAAGAAATGATGATGCCGTGTAATATTTACGCATCGAACGCTTTATGTTACAATAATCAACCGTGGGCTCCTGCTTCTCTTTGGGACAGGAGAAAAAATGAATTTAAAAACAACAAAGCTTACACAGGATGAGATGCCATATGAAAAGTGCATCAAAAACGGTCCGGAGGCCTTAAGCGACGCTGAGCTTCTGGCTGTGCTTCTACGTACCGGAACACAGGGATCTTCAGTACTGGAGGTTTCCCAAAAAGTTCTGGATATGAATCCTCTATATGACGGACTCGTTGGGATGATGCATTTTGGTGCCGAAGAGTACATGAAGATCAATGGCATCGGGAAAGTGAAGGCTATCCAGCTGAGTGTCATCGGCGAAATAGCCCGCAGAATTTGGAATCGTAAGAAACGTGTAAGACATATGCGCTTTACAGATTCGCGTCAGGTGGCGGATTATTACATGGAAGATCTAAGATACCTGGACCATGAAGTTGTTCGTGTGTTATATCTGGATCATCAGATGCAATTGATCAAAGAGGAATTACTTTCCGCAGGGACAAGCTGCAATTCTGCAATATCCTCAAGAGAGATATTTATTTCGGCACTGAAGCTTAGCGCGTCTTGTCTTATTGTGGTACACAATCACCCAAGCGGTGATCCGGAACCCTCCGGGGAGGACATTAGATTTACAAAGGAGCTGTGTGAAGCCGGAAAAGTTATCGGCATTGGACTCATTGATCATGTTGTGATAGGGGACAATGTCTATTTCAGTTTCAGCGAACAGGGATTAATCAGTGGATAATAAGAAAAGCAAGTATATATTCATAGTTCTTTCTGTGGTGTGCATAATGATGATTGTGCTTTCTTCCGTAAAGGACGGCATCATGAATCCTATACGGAACACTATAGGTTATGTGCTGGTTCCTTTTCAGAAGGGAGTCAATACCCTTGGATTCGGAATATATGAGAATCTGAAGGAACACCGTACGTTGGAGGAAGTGCTGGAAGAAAACAAAAGGCTTAACGAGAAGATAGGTATTCTTGTTGAGCAGAACAATCGTCTTACTCAGGATAGCGGAGAGCTTCAGAGACTGAGAGAATTGTATGATCTGGACCAGGACTATATGCAGTATGAAAAAATAGCTGCAAGAGTCATAGCAAAGGACTCGGAAAACTGGTTCCAGGTTTTTCGTATAGACAAGGGATCCCAGGATGGCATAAGGGTTGACCAGAACGTTATGGCTAACGGAGGGCTCATAGGCATAGTGACTGACGTGGGTCTTAATTATGCTACGGTTCGTTCCATAATCGATGATGAGTCAAGAGTTTCTGCCATGGGTATACAGGCCAGTGATACCTGTATAGTAGCCGGGGATCTGACTCTTTACGAAAAGGGACGCCTCAGAATCACGGATATGAAAAAGGATGCCTCCATACAGGATGGTGACCGTATAGTAACTTCTTCAATATCGGCAAAGTTTATGCCGGGAATTCTTATCGGATATGCGGTTGATGTTAAAGAGGATGAAAAGAGACTTATGAAAGACGGTTATCTGATCCCGGCTGCGGATTTTGACGATCTTTCAGAAGTTCTGGTAATAAAAGAAGTTAAGAGTGACAGTTTCCTGGATGAAAATAACGGAGAAGCTGCCTTAAACAGAACCAAAACCAAAAACAGCGAGACTCTGCCGGATGCGGCTAATGTTACAGCAGGCACCAATGTCAAGTCATCCTGGGCAGGAATGGAAGGTCTTACACCGCTGAGTGAGGTGGTGGGAAATGGCACTGCCGATACGGCGGACGATTATATCGTTACTGCGAAAGATATAACTGACGTACCGAGTGTCACCATAGGTTCCAATGAATCTGATGATGACGATGATGAAGATAATACTGGAAACAGATCTTCGAGTACATCAGCGTCAGAGGATAATGCCGGGAACGAAGGTACATCACAGAGAAGAAATGTAAGCAGACAGGAAGAGGATGATGAAGAAAACCGGGAAGCCGAAACTACCTCTTCGTCTGAAACAGAAAGTGAGACTGAACAGGTTTCTCAGGCAAGAAATAACGAAGAGGAAACTGTAAGAGAAACAGTGGCCGAAGAGGATTCATCAGAAGAAATTATCGAAGAAAATCCGGGTTGACCAAATATAATGAAAAAAATATTCAAAAAAATTTCGTTTAAAAAGAGTACAAAGAACAGATTAAGGATACTTTCGTATGTGATATCGCTGGTAGTGGCATTTCTTATTCAGACCAGCGTAATGCCGCTCATCCCTTTCCTTTCTGCGTCTCCAAATTTATTGCTGATCCTCACATTTTCGATAGGGTTTATTCATGGCAGTCTGCCGGGCATGATTTATGGTCTCGGAGCAGGACTCCTTATGGATATGTTCTATTCAGGAGCTTTTGGCTTTTACAGCCTGATATTTATTTTTATCGGATATTTAAACGGCTTGTTCAACAATATTTATTATGAAGAATACATAACTCTGCCTATGATCATGTGTGTCATCAATGAGTTTGTATACCATGTGTATATCTATGTTTTTCGTTTCCTGATACGTCTGAAACTGGATCTGCCGTACTATTTGATGCATGTAGTGCTTCCGGCAGTTGTTTTTTCATTGCTTGCTACATTGATCCTTTACAGATTTGTATTTACGGCAACGGAAAAGATAGATAAATAGGAGCATATAAATTGATCAAAGAAATATTTGAAGCAATCAAAGAATTTACTGTTCGATTTGTAAGTTCACGACTTTTTGCCCTTGGACTTATTTTTTCGATTTTGTTTATAGTTCTGGGATTTCGTTTATTTGATCTTCAGATAGTAAATGGTGAAAAATATCTGGCAGACTATCAGAATCGTACTCTTGCAGAGATAACGAGCAACGGAACCAGGGGCAATATTTACGATAGGGACGGTAAACTGCTGGCCTACAATGAGCTCCAGTACAATATCACAATTACGGATAATGGTGCTTATGACACATCTGCCGACGGTATTAACAGCAGAAACCGCATGTTAATGCGTCTTGCCCAGATCATCGAAAAACACGGGTATGACATTGACGGACAGTATAAGATAAAACTGGATGATTCGGGGGAATTCTATTTTACCACAAGCTCGGAGGATGACCGAAAGAGACTCATTTCAAATATAAGAGGCAGAAACATTGAAGACCTTTCAGAGAAGGATTTTAATGTAACTGCCAGACAGGCTTTTGAAGTCTCGAAAAGCAGATACAGGTTTGACAATATGTGGGATGAAAAGAAAAATCCCATTGTTCTGTCAGATAAGTTGGCTCTGGATATGATCAATATCTTTTATACAATGCGTCTTACCGCATATCAGAGGTATCAGACCACCACAATAGTAAAAAACGTATCTGAAGAGTGTACAGCAGAGATACTTGAAGCAAAGGGAGAACTTAAAGGCGTAGACATTGATAATGTTTCTGTCAGAAAGTACAATTATGCGCCTTATATGAGTCATATAGTGGGTTATACAGGTCAGGTTCAGGCAGAACAGCTTGAGGAACTGAAGAAAACGGATGATTCATATGAGCTTAATGATATTGTGGGAGTCTGGGGCATTGAAAAAAGCATGGAGTCGGAGCTGAAGGGTAAAAAGGGATATCGTCAGATGTACCTTAACTCTGTCGGATCTATTCTTGAGGTTGTTTCAGAGACCGATGCTGCAGCAGGCAATGATGTTTATACAACCATTTCGGCAAATGACCAGATTGCCATATATCATCTGCTCGAGCAGGAACTTGCCGGTCTTTTGGCGTCGAAGATTACAGAACAGGATCTCAATGATGATAATGCCGAAATCGAGCAGTCAGAGATCACAATTCCGGTTAAAGATGCCTATTACCAGCTTATCAATAACAACATTCTGGATTCGGCACATTTCAGCAGTGCGGAAGAGGGAACAGCTGAGCGTCGTATAGCCGAGGCATTTGAAGCGAACAAGAAAACTAAACTTGCTGCTATCCAGGAGGAGCTGCTTCATCCTACAACAAGCGGACTGAAAGAGCTGCCGCAGGATATGCAGGCTTATATCGTATATATTTATGACTACCTTGGGAAAAAGGAGAATGGAATCATAGACACCACTGACCAAAAGTATCGTGAGTCGGAAGCCTATGCGGCATGGAAGGATGATACCATTACTCTTAAAGATTTTATCCTCAGTGGAATAGATGAAGCATGGCTGGACACTTCAAAGCTTGAGTTGTCTGATGAGTACTATGATTCGGATAATATCTATACCTTGTTTGTTCAGATGCTGATAGATCAGCTGAACAACAATCCTGATTTTGATAAAGTACTCTATAAATATGCAATAGCAAACCAGATCATTCCGGGATATGTACTGCTTATGGCACTTTTTGAGCAGGGAGTACTGGAAGAGGATCCGGAAGCTTATGCTCAGCTTTCTGCAGGAGATGAACATTACGCATATACTTTCCTGATTTCAAAGATAAGAAAGATCGAGATCACTCCGGCGCAGCTTGCGCTTGATCCGTGCAACGGATCTGTGGTGGTCACAGATGTTGATACGGGAAAGGTGCGTGCTCTTGTAACATATCCGAGTTTTGATAACAACAGGATAACGGATCCCGCTTATCTCAAAAAATGCAATAATGACCTGTCATTGCCGCTTCTTAACGGTGCTACCCAGACTCAGCTTGCGCCGGGATCCACCTTTAAACCGTTAACATCGGTTGCGGCCCTTGAAGAAGGGGTATTGACACTCAATACAGTGATTGACTGTACCGGCGTTTACGAGGAAGTTACTCCTAATATCCGTTGTTGGATTTATCCTCAATCCCACGGAAGAGAGAATGTGGTAGATGGAATCAAGAACTCCTGTAACTTTTTCTTTGCGGCGGTAGGTCACCTTCTTTCTACAGATGAGACTGGAAATTATAACCAGGCAATCGGTCTTGAAAGAATACATAAGTATGCCTCATTGTTTGGCCTTGACTCGCTTTCGGGAGTAGAGATAGATGAGGCTATGCCCCGTATATCTGATTATGACCCTGAGCGTTCTGCTATGGGTCAGGGAAATCATGCATACAATGTTGTTCAGCTTTCAAAGTACATTACTGCTGTTGCAAATAAAGGTACCGTTTTTGATCTCTCGGTTATTGATAAGGTCACAACTTCAGATGGTTCTATAGTAAAAAATATTGAGCCGGTTGTGGTGAGGGAGCTGAATTTCAGTGACCTTACATGGAATGCGGTTCATAAAGGACTCCGTGAGATGATCACAGAAGGTGTTGCCAAGAGAGTTTTCCTGGGACAGGACATTCCTATAGCGGGTAAGACAGGAACGGCCCAGGAGCGTGAGGACAGAGGAAATCATGCCGTATTCGTTTCTTTTGCGCCCTATGGAGATCCTGAGATAACTGTTACTGTAAACATTCCGTACGGATATTCCTCCGGTAATGCTGCAAACCTTGCGAATACAGTTTACAACTATTGCTATGGTAAGGATAGTTTGGATGCAATACTTTCAAGAGATGCATCAGGCGTTTCTGCATTGAATGTCGTAGACTGATGGAAGGGTTATGTCAGTCCTTTGAGATGTTTAATATCAAGGACTGACATTCTCTGTGAGAAGATTATGAAATTTGATTACAACTTCAAAAATTATGATTTTAGATTAGTTTTTTATATGGTGATCCTCAATATACTTGGGGTCTTGATAATGGCTTCGGCAATAAATGCTTCGGATATCAAAGACCCTCAGGTTGTGAGACAGATAATGGGCTCTTTTGCGGGATTCACTGTGTGTATACTGATCTCTCTGATTGACTACAGATTTATATTAAAACAGGCGAATCTTATATATCTTATTTCTGTTCTTATGCTTCTTGGCGTAAAAATCTATGGTACGGCCTCGGGACATGGAGCGGTGAGATGGATACAGGTGCCTGTTCTGGGGCAGGTTCAGCCGGCAGAGTTTGTTAAAATAGGACTTATTATCTTTTTTTCCAGATATTTTCACAAAAACCGCGAGCGTATTAATTCGCTGCATGTCATTCTTATGGCATTTGTTTTTTACACTATCCCGATACTTTTGGTATTGCTTCAGCCTAATCTAAGTACGGCGATCATAATGACCGTCATCATAGCTGCCATGGTTTATGCTTCGAACATAAGCTTTAAATGGATAATGGGAGTTGTGTTTATCATTGTCCCATTTGCGCTGATATTTGTTTATCTTTTTAAATCGGGTCTTTACGACAGAATCCCGCTTCTCCAGGGATATCAGGCGGAGCGAATACGTACTTTCCTTAACCCGTCTGAAAACACCCAGACATTCTATCAGCAGATGTATTCCATTATGGCCATAGGTTCAGGACAGTTCGCGGGAAAAGGGCTTAATAACGATTCCATTTTTTCGGTAAAGAACGGTAATTTCCTTGCCGAGGAGGATAATGATTTTATTTTTGCGGTTATCGGAGAAGAGTTTGGATTCAGAGGCTCTGTATTTATTGTTATTATGTTCTTGTTGATTATTCTTGAATGCCTTATAATAGCATCAAAGGCAAAAAAATTGGGCGGACGTCTTATTTGTGTGGGCATGATGGCGTGGATAGGGTTTCAGACCTATACTAACATCGCAGTAGCCACGGGTATTTTTCCTAATACCGGAATAACGCTTCCTTTCTTTTCCAGAGGTGCGAGCTCCCTGATTTCGGTCTATATAGGCCTGGGCCTGGTGCTTAATGTTGCTTTGCAGCGAAAAGAGGGCGGAGTTTAAATCTGATCCGATCCGGAAAGGTTTTGAAATGAATGTTGGATTGATAGCACATGATACAAAGAAAAAACTGATGCAGAATTTCTGCATAGCATATCGTGGTATACTTAGTAAGCATGATTTATATGCAACCGGAACCACCGGGTTGCTTGTAGAGGAAGTGACAAATCTCCGTATACATAAATTCCTTCCGGGAGAAACCGGAGGAGCCAGACAACTTGCTTCCCAGATAGAGCAGGGCAATCTTGATATGGTGATTTTTTTGAGAGATCCTCTTCATGTAAAAGCACAGGAGCCGGAGGTCAACTCAGTGGTACAGCTTTGCGATACTTACAATATTCCCATTGCTACTAATCTTGCCACCGCAGAGCTGCTTATCAAGGCTTTGGAGAGAGGCGATCTTGAGTGGAGAAATATCTAAGGAAAATATATGACTTATAGCATTATTACTCGTGAAATAAAAAGAAGATCCGGAGGAAGCTGTATTCGTACAGCACTTCCGGTTCTTTTATGTCTTATGTTTCTGACGGGCTGCGGACAGAAGCTTGAAAACAGATACAATGTGGATGAAGGTCTTTTGCGTATGAATTCTGTCAATACGAGTCTGACTGAGGGCGTTCATGCGCAGGGCTTTTCTGTGGGACTGGCTCTCCCTGACAATACAAATTATAACTCTGAGGATATTACTGCAGAAGCAGCGCTTCTTGTGGAGTATGGTAAGGATGATCCGAAGGCAATTGCTTATAAGAATCCTTATGCCAGGACATATCAGGCGAGTATCACCAAGGTTATGTCGGCTCTTGTGTGTTTAAGACATATAGATGATCTCAGTCAGGAGTTTACCATAACCAAAAATTCAACCATCAATGTTTCCGGTTCATCAAGAGCGTGGCTCAGGACCGGAGAAACCATGACGATAGAAGATCTTTTATATGGCATGCTGGTACCATCAGGAAATGATGCAGCTGTGGCTGTTGCTGAAGCTACCTGCGGATCGCTGGACGCCTTTGTTGAGGAGATGAACAGGACAGCTCTTGAAATAGGTGCTACAGGAACCCACTTTGTGAATCCACATGGGCTTCCGGATGATAACCACTACACAACACCCTTTGATATTTATCTCACCATGAATGAAGCTCTTAAGTATGACGTTTTCAGAAAGATCGTGGGAACCATAAGTTACAGTCCGAAGTATAAGGATTCAAACGGTGTTGCTAAAACCCAGGACTGGGCCGGCACCAACAGGTATCTGTTGGGAGAAGCGGCTTCCCCGGATGGCATAAAGGTTCTCGGAGGAAAGACAGGTACTACCAATGCCGCAGGCTATTGTCTCACAACTGCTGCGGAAAAAGTGTCTACGGGAGAAGAGTATATAGGCACTGTTATGAAGGCATCTTCAAAGGATGAGCTTTATAATAATATGACGGCACTTCTTCAAAAAATACATTAAACAGATGCGGAAACAAAGATCTGTTTAGGTGATTTTTATACAAAAAATGGTGTGGTACATAAGGCTTTAATTGGTAATTGTTGCTTGAATTAGACCGTTTAATGTACTATACTGAAACTACAAAGTTTAGGAGGTACTTGACTATGGTACAGTTGATTGTAGGCAAGAGGGGCAAAGGAAAGACAAAACAGCTTCTTGATAAGGCAAATGCAGTTGTTAAGGAAGCAAACGGAAATGTAGATTTTCTTGATAAATCTGCACAGCATATGTATGAACTCAACAATAAGATCCGTCTTATTAATGTTAATGAATATCCTATTGATTCTGAGGATGCATTCGTGGGTTTCGTAAGTGGTATCATTTCTCAGGATCATGATCTCGAGTATATGTTCCTCGATAGTTTCCTTAAGCTTTCATCCTTGGAGGGCGCAGACATTTCAAATTGCATCAAGCGTCTTGAAGACCTTGGCGAGAAGTATAAGATAACATTTGTTTTAAGCGTTTCTATGGATGCTGATGAGCTTCCGGACAGTGTTAAGAAGGATGTAGCTATTTCACTTTAATCAATATTTCGGACAATGGCAGCTAAAGATACATCTAACGTTATAAAACATAATAATTTGCCTAAGATCAATGTAGGGATGGTAATCTTCGTGATTATCAGTCTCTACATTGTTTTTAGTGTGTATTCATATATCAAGAGAGACCAGATAAGGTATTATGAGGTATTGGAAGGCAGTATAGTAAGGCAGGAACAATACTCAGGGGTTGCCTTAAGGGAAGAAGAAGCTGTGGATGCGGTTTCCTCCGGATATATACATTATTACATCCAGGACGGAAAACGTGTTGCAGTGGGCTCGGCAGTGTATACTGTGGATGAAACAGGCTCTTTGGAATCATATCTGAAAGAGCATCCTGAGCTTACCCAGGAGCTGTCAAGCGAACAGGTAGCAGATATCAGATATAAGCTTTCGGATTTTTCGCAGTCCTTTAAAAACATTAATTATTCCGATTTGTACAATACAAAGATTTCTCTGGATGCCGCAACATTGGAGTATTCAAGTATTTCCAGCACACAGGATCTTGATTCTGTATTGTCACAGCTAGGAATAAACTACTCACGTATTTCTGCTGATAAGGCAGGCGTTGTGTCTTATTCCATAGACGGGTATGAGAATCTGACGCCGGATGCTGTTACGGAAGACATGTTTCTTATGAACGGGTACAAGATGAATATCACTAAACCCGGAGATCTGGTTGAGGGTGGCGTGCCTGTATATAAGCTTATCACAAGCTCCAACTGGTCCATCATTTTTCCGTTGGATGATGAGATTAAAGAAAAGTATCAGAATATGCACAAAGTAAAGGTGCATTTTACGGATAAGGATCTTTATACCAATGCTGTTTTAGATGTATATACAGCCTCAGACGGACACGAATACGGTCAGCTTTCGCTTAATGAACTTATGGAAGAGTTCTGTGATGAACGATTCATAAGATTTGAAATCGTCACAAGTGACAGAAGAGGATTGAAGATTCCGCTTAGTTCAATAACCGGTAAGGATTTCTTTATCGTTCCAAGGGACTTTATGGTGACAAATGAAGATGGAACTACCGGATTTAACCGTCAGACGATTTCTGCAGATGGTACCGGCACTAATGTAGAATTTGTTGAAAGTGATATTTATCGTCTTGATCAGCAATATTGCTACATAACTATTCCGGAAAAAACAGATACAAATGATCTCAAATTAAATGATTTCATAGTCAGACCCGGTGTTCAGGAATCTCAAAATGCAGATGTTTCAAATACTTATCATGTGGGTCCTGTTAAGACACTCCAGGGTGTTTACAACATAAACAGGGGATTTTGTGTATTTAGACAGATAATCCCTATCGAACAGAATAACGAATATGCTATTGTTGAAAAAAATACAGATTATGGCATTTCTGTCTATGATCATATAGTGATGGATGCATCCCTCGTTTATGAAGGTCAGCTGATATATCAATGATGACTTGATATAAGCAACAACTTACAATTTTCTGAAGATTGGCCTTTATATAGTATGTAAACCATTACTTCTTTTGAGGATTTGTTGACAAGGATAGAAATTAGTTTAAAATAATACGTATTAGATGAGGTCTGCTCATCGAATGGTTACGGGGGGATAGTAATGAGTTTTATCGGTAACATAATGAAAAACATGAGGGTTAATCAGGATGATGAGTACGATCTTCAGGATGATTACGATTTTGAGGACGGTTATGATGAGGAACCTCAGAGAAACGGATTCTTTTCAAGAAGATCTCAGGATGAGGATGATGATGTTGAGGATGTGAGACCTGCGAGACCTACACTTTTTATGAAGAAGCCGGCTCAGACCCAAACACACAGAAGCATGGAAGTGACTATGATAAAGCCAACCTCCATGGATGATTCCAGAGATATCTGTGATTATCTTCTTGATGGTAAGGCTGTCGTTCTCAATATGGAAGGGCTTCATATGGAGATAGCCCAGAGGATTATAGATTTTACTTCCGGAGCAGCGTATTCTATGAATGGTAATCTTCAGAAGATTTCCAATTATATTTTTATCGCAACACCGCAGAGCGTAGAGTTGTCGGGAGATTTTCAGAATATTCTCGCCGGTACTTCAGATACAGGTTTTAGCGGACTTAACTTAAGAGTTTGATAATGAAAAGCCGAGAGACATATCCAAAAAAGGGTATGTCTTTCTTTTTGGGAGGAAGCTATGTCTAAAATACTTGATGTCAATTATGAAGGTGAGTTTGCATACCATATTTATATAGAGAAGACCTTTGATGGTTTGAAGGGCGCTGTTTCTGAGCTTCGGATTTCTGACAGAAGGGCACTGATAGTTACAGATAAGAATGTGGCACCGTTATATCTTGATAAGGTTAAGGATATACTTTCGGAGTGTTTTTGCTTTGTGGATGAGATCATTCTGACTCCGGGTGAAGAAAATAAAAATACAGATTCCATAGCCCATATCTACGAAAGGGCTATACAGGATAATTTTGACAGAAATGATTTTTTCGTGGCTCTCGGAGGCGGAGTTGTAGGAGATATGACAGGATTTGCTGCTGCAACCTACATGAGAGGTATCAGATTTATTCAGATTCCTACCACGCTGCTTTCTCAGGTGGATAGTTCCATAGGAGGAAAGACCGGAGTGGATTTTCGTGCCTACAAGAATATGGTAGGTGCCTTCCACATGCCTTCTCTGGTTTACAGTTCTGTCACCACGCTTAAATCTCTTGATGAAATTCAATATGCTTCCGGAATGGGAGAGGTTATAAAGCATTCTCTCATTAAGGATAAGGACTACTTTGGGTTCCTTACAGATAAACTTGAGGGCCTAAAGGATCGTGATATGGATGTCCTCATTGAGACGGTATACCGGAGTAATGTAATAAAAAAAGAGGTTGTTGAGAAGGATCCTAAAGAAAAAGGAGAGAGACAGCTTCTTAATTTTGGTCATACATTGGGACATGCAATTGAAAAATGCTCTGATTTCTCTTATAGTCATGGCCAATGCGTGGCTTTTGGATGCCTTGCTGCAATGCATATTTCTGATGTGACAACTGAGGAAGAAAATAAAGCTGTTTGTGAACTCATGAAAGCAGTTGGGCTTCAAACTACATTAAAGCCCATGGATAATCAGACAATCCTTGCGGCTACCAGAAAAGATAAGAAAATGGATAAGGGACATGTCAGATTCATTTTGCTTCATAGTTTGGGAAATGCATATATAGATAGCAATGTATCCGATGACAGCATGCTTGAGGCATTAGAATATATATCAAAATGATGGGGCGGATTTATCGGCAGATGTATGTCGTATACCGGGGCTCAATAAACATTATTAACTTAGGAGACGTTACTAAAGAATAATATGAATTCAAGAATAAAGAGAATACTTCTTTTTTTGCTCTTGGCGGTGGTTTTGATCATTCCCGATCAGCTTACAAAGCAACTGGCAGTAGAAACCTTAAGGGGGAATGCACGAATCCCGGTTATCAAGAACGTTTTATATTTGCTTTATGTGGAAAACCAGGGTGCCGCTTTCGGAGTATTTCAGGGGGCTCAGTACGCCTTTTATATCATAACTATAGTGGTGCTTATCGGCATTCTTTATGTAGTATACAAAACACCTTTGAATAACAAGCGTTATTACCCGGTTCTGTTTATTGCGGAACTTGTTTTTGCGGGAGCTATAGGTAATTTTATAGATCGCGTAAGTCAGAAATATGTGGTTGATTTTATATATTTCAGCCCTATAGATTTTCCGGTTTTTAATGTAGCTGATATATATGTTACCTGTGGGTGTATTGTCATGGTACTTTTGCTTCTGTTCTACTATAAGGATGAGGACTTTAATTATCTGAGAAGCAGCAAAAAAAATGCCGGTGCAGAATCAGACAAAGAAGATTCACTTATGGAGGAAAAATGATAAAGGTCAATGTTCCTGAGGGTGTAGATCAGGTCCGTCTTGATCAGTTTCTTTCTACACTGGAGGAACCTGAAATATCCAGAAGCTATGCTTCTAAGTTAATTAAGGATGATCGCATACAATTAAATGGAAGAAGCTGTAAAGCAAGTTCTAAGGTGAAAGAAGGGGACGAGCTTCTGATAGATATGCCGGAACCTGTATCTCTTGACGTGGTGGCTGAGGACATTCCTCTTGATATTGTATATGAAGATGAAGATTTTCTTATCGTAAATAAGCCTAAGGGTATGGTGGTACATCCTGCAGCGGGACATTATCAGGGAACCCTTGTCAATGCCGTGATGAATCATTGCGGGGAAGAGCTTAGTACCATAAACGGTGTTATGCGTCCGGGGATAGTGCATCGGATAGACAAGAATACTACGGGGCTTCTCGTGGTATGCAAGAATGACAAGTCACACAAATCCCTGGCAGAGCAGCTTAAGGAGCATTCCATAACAAGAAAATATGTTGCAGTAGTCTGTGGTAATATAAAAGAAGATTCCGGAACGGTGGATGCGCCATTGGGGCGTTCAAAGAAGGATAGAAAAAAGCAGGCTATCGATATGGTGGACGGAAGGGATGCGGTTACGCATTTCAGGGTTTTGGAGCGTTTTGGAGATTATACTCTTGTGGAATGTGTTTTAGAGACCGGTCGTACACATCAGATACGTGTTCATATGGCATCCATAGGACATCCTGTTCTTGGAGATGACGTCTATGGTCCCAAGAGATGTCCTTTCACACTCGAAGGACAGTGTCTCCATGCAAAGGTTCTCGGATTCATACATCCCTCAACAGGCGAATATGTGGAGTTTGATTCTGAGTATCCGGAATATTTGAAACAGCTTATGGATAGACTGCGGAAATAAATTATATATGAGTAAACCTAAAAAACGATTGACTAAAAAACAATTGACTAAAGAACAATTGAAAAAGATCAAGCTCGGAGTCCTGACCTTATGTATGGGGTTGGGACTTTTGGTGGTTGTTGTTTCTCAAAAATCCGTTAAAACAGTGGAATCAGAGGCAGTAGTTGAAACAACGGCAACGCCTTCGGAAATACCTGAGACAACAACTATCGAGGAAACAGAGCCTGAAACTGAAGAAGTATTTGTTCCATCTCCGTACAAGTTAAATCTGGCTTATGTTTTTCCGGAGGGGGTGGATGAGAGTGATCCTCTTAACAGTTATGCCGGTGAGATCTACAAAGAACTTATGAAGGAGGACAATGATTATATTGCCAATATCTATGATACCTCAGGTGTGACTCCATTATCTCTTGCGAAAAGACTGGGAGTAAGCTCCGGAAGAGTTATGGGTAAGTATAATCCTTCTGCGGGCGGGCAGGATCCGGATAATCCTGCCACCTGGTACATACCGACCTTTAAAAATGTTAATGTTTCCTTTTACGATGCTGACGGAAAAAGGGTAAATGAATACTCCAATGTTAAGGAAATCATGTCAATGGCATCGGTTTATACCTATGCCCATGATTATCTTGATGTTGAAACATTCAAAAAATATTGTGAAGAACTGTATGATAAGTCCAGAAGGTATACGATCAGTATCGGTAAGGTTTATTACGACAGTGGCTGTATTAACCGTTCGGCTAAGGAAGAAGGGGAAGAAGCCAAGAAGATTGAAGAAGAACTTGAAAAGCTGAAAAAGCAGCTTGCAGAGGAAAAAACGGAGGACTCCGAGACTGAGAGTTCTTCAGATTCCGCTGATGAAAGCAGTCATATTGATCAGTCTCCGGAATCCGATGGAACCGGGACGGAAGCTAATGGTAATGATGCCGGAGCATCTCAGGGGGAAACCCGACAGGAAACTTTAGATACATCAGGCGAGATTTCATCGGATCTGTCAGAAACAGAAGCGCAGAGTAATGAGTCTGATTTCGGGGCACAGACCGATAATGCCGGGGGTTCAGAACAGGGAGTTTCCCAACAGGAGACTTCTTATCAGGAAAGCTCATTGTCAGATGCAGGAAATGAAAATAACGGAATGGTACTCGCTGCGGCAAAGATACTTAATAAGGCTTCCTGGGTAAAGAGAATCAATCCTTTATTAAAGATTACGGCATACGGAGCTGAACTTTCACAGGAAGAGTCCTCCGATATGAATTACGAATCACAGGTGATTGAAACGGCACCGGCTGAAATAGAGACGGAGGCTTTGGAAGAATCAACAGAAGAGAGTTCAACAGCCTATGAGTCAGTGAGCCTTGTTCCCGCATTGTATGATCATTCGGCTAAGGAAACGCTGGTTACAAAAGAGCCTGAATCTACGACAAGCAAGTACTGGGAATATAAGGCAGGTCAGGGCATAGACATTATCAATGACGGCACAACTGCGGAAAATGAATCTGCTGAAGCAGATGGTGATGAAGCGGTGGAAACGGCGGAGGCTTCATCTGAAGGTGAGGGTGAAGATAAAGAAGATAAGGATGAATCATCAGAAACAGAAGAAGGCAGCACTGATGAGAGTAAAGAGGATAGGATCATTCTCGGAACCTTTACCAGAGAAGAACTCCGAAATATGGATGATGCCACTCTTTATAGTCTTATAGAGGAGTCTCTGGAGGCCAAGGAGACCACGGAGGAAAGTAACGGAGAAACAGATGTAAAGAGCAAGAATTACTGTCCGGGACATGTAGATCTTTACGTGAGCGTTACGATTTACGGATTTAAAGAGGATGACGGACTCAGAAGTGTTGAGCTTGAGGCAGAGAAAGCGGATCAGGAAGAAACAGGAGAAGCTGAGGAAACCGACGGTTCGGATAAGGAAGAATCTGAAACAGTAGAATCTTCAGAGTCTGCTGAGGATGAGACATTGGAAGCGACAGACAATGAGTCCCCTGGAAGTGTCTGGGAAGGATGGACAGATGAACAGAAGGCTTATGCCGAAAGACTTATAGCTCAGGACTGGTTTAAGGTTTATGGATTGTCTATCTCAACCATCGATCCTAAAAATCCTTTAACTGAAGAGGAAATCTCCAAGTATATTGATGGTCTTCCCAAGGATGTTTCAAAAGACAGAAAAAGAGTTATAAAGTTTGCCCTTGAATCAGTAGGTAAGATACCATACTACTGGGGAGGCAAGGCAAGCAGTAATAACTACGAAGGAAATGCTTTCGGAAGCGTAGTTGAGGCAGATTACAGAGGCAGAGTGTTGAGAGGACTTGACTGCTCAGGATGGATACAGTGGGTATACTGGTCTTCTATAGGAAATAATCTGAATAAAGCATACAGTACATCCAGTCTCATAGGAGAGGGAGAAAAAATAAACAGAGCGGATCTTCAGCCCGGAGATGTTGTTATCCGAACCGGAGCAGACTCCCATGTGGTAATGTTCCTGGGATGGGCCGAAAACGGAAAAATGATTGCTATCCACGAAAATTCGGGAGCAAACAATGTTTCCGTCAATGAGGTTACGGCAAGCTATCCATATTATAGAAAGTTAATAAATTAATTTTTTAAAACCCATTGACAATTTCGAAGCGAGCATTTAAAGTACTTGAGTATGCCGCATGACGAGGTTAGAAGTGTGCATTATTGTACCACCAAAGTCAGCGAGTAATGATAAAAAGGAGGACCCTCGTAATGTATGCAGTAATCCTTACAGGTGGAAAGCAGTACAAGGTAAGCGAAGGCGATATCATTAGAGTTGAGAAACTTGATGTAAAGGAAGGCGACAAGGTTACTTTCGATCAGGTGCTTGTTCTTAATGATGGCGCTATGAAGATCGGTACACCGGTCGTTGATGGTGCTAAGGTATCAGCCACTGTTACTAAGAATGGCAAGGCTAAGAAAGTCATCGTTTACAAGTACAAGAGAAAGTCTGGATACCACAAGAAGAATGGTCACAGACAGCTCTTTACAGAAGTAAAGATTGATTCTATCGGCTAATTTTTTCAAAGTATTTAATGGAGGATAATCATGGCTCATCATAAAGGTATGGGCTCTACCAAGAACGGTAGAGATTCCGAGTCCAAGAGACTTGGACAGAAGAGAGCAGATGGTCAGTTCGTAAAGGCTGGTAATGTTCTTTACAAGCAGAATGGAACAAGAATTCACCCAGGTCTTAATGTAGGTCTTGGCAATGATTTCACACTTTTTGCAAAGGTTGACGGCGTAGTTAAGTACAGCCACCTTGGAAGAGACAGAAAGCAGGTATCCGTACTGCCTAGAGATGCTGAGTAATCTCGCTTGGTTTTTCAGAAAATTACCCCTGTACCGTAATATCGGTGCAGGGGTTTTGTTCTAATTCTGTCCACGGTTATTAGTGTTTTTAAGTGGTTCATAAGAATCCTAATGGATTCTTTCTTTAATTAATGTGTGAGTCTGTTATGGATATTCTTTCAGCAGTTGAGGTGTTCAAGGAAGTGTTCCGGACTTAGGCATTGTTTCTATTTGATTTGCTCTCTGAGGGCTAGCGACGCTATTTGCGGCGCGGGGATACCCTTGGGAAAGGAGAAATGATTCTATGTTTGCAGATATTGCAAAAATTTTCATCAAAAGCGGAAAAGGCGGCAACGGACATGTTTCCTTCCGTCGTGAATTGTTTGTACCGGCCGGTGGTCCTGACGGAGGCGACGGCGGAAAAGGCGGTGATATCATCGTTGAAGTTGATAAGGGTATGAATACTCTTGAAGACTTCAGAAACCGCCAGAAATATGTCGCAACCCCCGGTGAAGAAGGCGGCGGAAAACGCATGCACGGAAAAAACGGTAAGGATCTTGTTATTAAGGTACCTGAGGGTACTATCATCCGTGATTTTGAGACCAAAAAGATCATCGCGGACATGTCAGGTGACAACCAGAGACTTGTACTTCTTAAAGGCGGAAAAGGCGGCCTGGGCAATATGCACTTTGCCACACCGTCAATGCAGGCACCTAAGTTTGCACAGCCGGGTCAGGATGCAAGAGAGCTCTGGGTACAGCTTGAACTGAGAGTTATCGCTGATGTGGGACTGGTCGGACTTCCGAATGTAGGAAAATCCACCATTCTGTCCATGTGTTCCAATGCAAGACCTGAGATTGCAAACTATCACTTCACAACGCTTACTCCACATCTCGGAGTAGTTGGTTTAAAGGGTGACAGATCCTTTGTTATGGCGGATATTCCCGGTCTTATCGAAGGAGCTTCAGAAGGTGTTGGTCTGGGACATGAGTTCCTGCGCCATATAGAGCGCTGCAAGGTGCTTGTTCATGTTGTGGATGCATCAGGCTGTGAAGGAAGAGATCCGGTTGAAGACATTAAGACTATCAATGAAGAAATCGGGAAGTACGATCCGGATATCCTTAAGAAACCTATGATCATAGCCTGCAACAAAACTGATCTTATCATCGATGAACAGGGTTCTGACAGTGCAGTTACAAGGATCAAGGAAATATACGAGCCCCAGGGTGTGAAAGTTTTTGCAATTTCTGCAGCCACAAATACCGGACTCCGGGAGGTTCTTGAAGCTGCCTGGACCTACGTTGAGGAAGCCGGTGCAAAGGAAGTCGAGGTTTATGAAAGCGAAGTCGATCTGGAAACCCTTGGACATAAAGAGCAGCTTGCCATCGAGTACAAGAAGCTTGACGACAGCACTTACTCTGTTGAAGGACCAAAGATTGAGAAGATGCTTGGATATACCAATATCAGTACAGAAAAAGGCTTTGAGTTCTTCCAGCGTTTCATGGCTGAACAGGGAGTTATCAAAACTCTCAGGAAAATGGGTATTCAGGAGGGCGATACCATAAGGATCTATGGTCATACTTTTGAGTACTACGATACAGATGCTTATGAGGATGAGGAGCTTGAGAAGGCTATCGATACAGCTTTCCCTAAACGTCATCAGCCAAAGAATAACGGAGAAGAAGAATGAAGAAATATATAAGAGACAGTAAGATGCGTTCTGAATTAAAGGGCGCAGCTATGAACATAGAACCGGTTCTTTCCATAGGAAAAAACAGCCTTACACCGGAATTTATTGAGGCAGTAAGAGAAAATATCGTTAAAAACGAGCTTATCAAGATCAATATTCTGAAGAACTGTGATGATGATCCAAAGGCCATTGCTCATACTCTTGCCGGACGTACCCAGTCAGAGGTTGTTCAGGTTATCGGTCGCAAGATCGTGCTTTATAAGCCGGATCCGGACTTTAAAAAGCGTAAGTATGAGATTTCAAAGGCTGAGCTTAAAGACGGCGGAAAAAACACGGGAAAGCATTCAAAAAGCAGGAATCACAATGCTGAGATCGCCGGCGCAAAGAAGAAGGCCTCCAGAAGCGGAATGAGTCTTCGTTTTGTGGAAGAAGCCGACGAGGAATTTGATAACGACATTGAGTAACAGAGGTACCGGTATGTTTGAAACAGGGGTTCATGACAGCAAAAAGAAAGTCGGTATAATGGGAGGCACTTTTGATCCCATTCACAATGCGCATCTTTCTCTGGGTCAGTGTGCCCTTAACCAGTTGTCCCTTGATGAAGTCTGGTTCATGCCGGCTAAGGATCCCTATTTTAAGAAAAACAAAAAGGTTACGCCTGCAAAACAAAGGTGTGAAATGACTTCTCTTGCGGTTTCTAGGAGAGAGGGTTTTAAACTTTCTCTGTTCGAGCTTGAACGGGAGGGAGAGACATATACAGCGGAAACATTGGCACTGCTTCATGAAAAGCATCCGGATATTCATTTTTATTTTATCATTGGGGCAGATTCAATGTATCAGATAGACACCTGGTATCATCCGGAGATGATAATGAAGCTTGCTACACTGGCTGTGGCAGGGAGACATTATCCTGATGGATATAGGAGTTTTCAGGAACAGGTGGAATATCTTAAAGACAGATTTCAGGCGGATATAGAGGTTCTTGATTATCCGGAAACAAATTTATCCAGCACTATGATCCGCGAAATGGTGGCGGAAGGCAAAGACATAAGCGGACTTCTGCCGGATAAGGTTAAGGAATATATCAGGGATAACAATCTGTACAGATCCTGACATCTGTTCATGGGGGATCATTTTATGGCATCAGACAAAAAAGCAAAGAAAAACGGTGATAAGCCGGATATTTCAGAGATTTATGAATACAGAAAGAAGCTTAAAAAGATTCTGAAACCTGACAGGTATGAGCATTCACTCAGTGTGAGCTTTACCTGTGTCTGTCTTGCAATGAGATACGGAGTTGATCTTTATAAGGCTGAGGCAGCAGGGCTCGTTCATGACTGTGCAAAGCAGTTCTCGGATGAAGAACTGATAAAGCTTTGTAAAAAAGAAAGAGTAGAGCTTACAGATGATATGCTGAAAGCACCTCAGGTTATACATTCTGTTTTTGGTGCCGTATATGCCCGTAAAGAGTTTGGAATAGATGACAGGGATATTTTATCGGCCATATACTATCACACCCTTGGAAGGCCAAATATGAGTCTTCTGGAGGCTATAGTTTTCACTGCCGACTACATTGAAGCAAGAAGATATAAAGCTTCAAGGCTTACTGAGATCAGAAAGCTGGCATTCGAGGATCTGGATAGAGCTGTATACGAGATTAATCATGATACCATAACATATCTTGAGGAATCAGGAGGCTTCATCTGTAAAGATTCTTACGATACCTACAGGTATTACAAAGAACTTATTGAAACGCGCTGACAGCCGATAAAATAAATATCATCATTATGACAGTTATTTAAAGGAGTTATTTTTATGGCAAATGAAACTTCAAAGGAAATGGTCAAGGCAGTTTACAATGCTCTTTCGGATAAAAAGGGATATGATATAACTGTTATTGATATTTCGGAGGTATCTGTTATTGCCGATTATTTTGTGATCGCAACAGCAGACAACCTGAGACAGGTGGATGCACTCAGTGATGCGGTAGAAGATAAGATGGCTGAGCTCGATTTTGAGATGCGTCGTAAAGAGGGCGTTCCCAACAGCGGCTGGATACTTCTTGATTATAATGATATCATTGTGCACATCTTTGATAAGGAACAGAGATTGTTCTATGACCTTGAACGTATATGGTCTGACGGAAAAAAGATGGTTGATATAAATGAGCTT
Source organism: Oribacterium sp. FC2011 (assembly GCF_000701645.1). Lineage (NCBI taxonomy): Bacteria > Bacillati > Bacillota > Clostridia > Lachnospirales > Lachnospiraceae > Oribacterium > Oribacterium sp. FC2011. The sequence continues at coordinate 70,042 of NZ_JNJM01000014.1, read as the reverse complement.
TGATCGCAAATCCCGACTTGTATAGTCGGGATTTTTTAGTTCTGCCATGGCTTTAAAGCGCGTCAAAATAAGACTTCAAAAGAAGCCGTAAGAATTCTTTTTTTTAAGTACAAATGTTTATATGATAGTTGCAATGAACGGATGTTTGTGATAAAGTTTTATTATATTTAATAATAAAAAAGGAGTATGACATGGGCAGACACAAAAAACAACCGGATGCTAATCATATGACACCAAAGCAAAAAGCAGTTTTTGAGTATATTAAACAATGTGTTATTGAGAGAAATTATCCCCCTTCTGTGCGGGATATTTGTGCTGCGGTAGGCTTAAAGTCTACATCAAGTGTGTTTACATATATCAATGATCTGGAAACCATGGGATTGATAAAGAAAGATCCTTCACATCCAAGAGCTCTGATGATCACAACATCAGAGTTCCGTTCGGCGCCTGAACGAGAGGTGGCTCAGGTACCTTTGGTTGGTACTGTTGCGGCAGGGCTTCCTTTACTTGCTCAGGAGAATATCACGGATTATTTCCCCATTCCTGTAGATATGCTCCCAAACAAATCAGTATTTATGCTGACCATAAAAGGTGAATCCATGATCAACTGCGGCATACTTAACGGGGACCGTGTTATAGTAGAACAGCAGGAAACCTGCAACGATGGCGAGATTGTTGTCGCTCTCGTTGATGATAGTGCTACAGTGAAACGCTTTTATAAGGAAGACGGACACATAAGACTTCAGCCTGAGAATGACAGCATGGATCCTATTATTGTGCCTGATTGCAAGATACTCGGAAAAGTTATCGGTTTGATCCGTATGGGTATGAAATAACATTGTTGTTTCGGCAATATTTAAATATTGCCGAAACCGGAGATCCGGTATGATTGAAAGAGCAAAAGACGCATTAAATTATGATATCATTTATCATAAATTCAAAATGGCTCCAATGGACGGAGAATCGCTGGAGGATTTAAAGAAGGATATTAACGAATTATCCGGAAAACTTGAAGCCTGTGGTATATATGTTCATGTTTTTGAAAGCAATGTCCAAAAGAAAAGCGGGAAATCACGGGATGGTTTTGTAAATGTTGAGGTTGGCATACATGAACATCACAGGACCAGAGGAGCCGGATGGTTTAAACGAAAAGAAAGTCAGGTTACGGTGGGAGAAGTGTATAAATTCTCTTTAGAGCACAATACCAGGGAAACTGCGGAATTTGCCGGGGTTTCTGTAAGGACGCTGTACAACAGGAAAACCTTGCTAAAGAACCGGGGTAAATGGCAGGAAGATAATCCAAGCATGTTTTGATGAAATTTTTATTTTTTAATGAGTTATCAGATTGGAATTTATTACCGATATAACACTATATGGTTTTTAGATAAGTGACGACATGATGTCGTTTTATTTTTCGTGAAAGATCAGTGTGATCAGTTTTCATTTAGAAAGGTAATGGTTTCAATGGAAAGAATGCAAGGTGACAATGATAGTTCATTAATAAAAAATGCGTTTTTGTTATTCGACAAGATGTCGGAATTACAAAAAAAACTTCCTGTGGCATATGCTCTTTTTCAAATTGTAGAAAATGATAAGCATGACGGAGCTGTTGATGCAAAATATCTTTACGCTAATGAACGCTTTTGCAGAGGTATCGGACATGATAAAGAAGATCTGGTAGGGCATCTGGCTACAGAAACCTATGAAGATGAAACCAAAGAATTGTTTTATTATGCCTATAAAGCTGCGTATCGGGGAGAAGAGAGTAACTATACAACCTACAGCAAAATACTTGGACATTGGGCGGAGTTTATTATTGCCCCGACCAATATTAGAGGGTGTTGTATAGTAGTGTGTACATTCATCGATGACAGTCATCTGGAAAGAGAATTGCTGCGAAGAAATTCAACTACAGATGATGCTATAGTACGTATCAGTCGTCTTCTCAGCAATGAGGATGATTATGATGCTGTTATGAATCAGGTTCTTCTGGAGCTTAGTCGGGTTATCCATCCTGAAAGAATTTATATACTCAGCACTGACAGGGTTGTTGTGGATCTGGAGTTTGAGTGGTGCAATGACGGTATTCCTACTCACAGGGAAAAACTTTCAAAGCTTAGTTATCAAAAGTACTTTGGAAACTGGGAAAAATACCTGAATCGCGACAGAGCGGTTATAAAGATTGACGATATCGATATTTTCAAAGAACATGAAAAAGATGTATATGAAAATTTAAAGGACAGAGGAATTCAAAGATTTGTATGTGCACCGTTCTATGATAACAAGCATCAGATACTTGGCTTTTTATGCGCGGACAATTATGAAATTATCGATGATATCGACACTCGTAAGATCATAGAGAGTATTTCTTATTTTATCGGATTTAGGATCAGAAACCATACATTGATGAAGCTTTTGGATTACAGGGGTACTCATGATGACCTGACCGGCCTTAAGAACCGACGTGTCTTTGGAGAGGCATTAAAAGCTGTTTCACAGACCAGAGATACATATGGAATTTATTATGTAGACCTGAACTTCTTTAAGTATGCCAATGATAATTACGGACACCATGTGGGTAATGAGGTTCTTCAGGAAACTGCCATAAGACTCAGGGATGCATCCCGTCATGAAGTATTCAGAATTGGCGGTGATGAATTTGCTATTTTGATAGACGAGGAGCTTCCGGAAGAAGAGTACAAGAAAATCCTGGAGGATATGGACGCAGCATTTAAGGTTCCTATATTGGATACAAAGGATTACAGGATAACCATAAGCGTAAGTGCCGGCTACGCAATAGCACCGACGGACAGTACAAGTCCTAACGAGCTGAGAAAAATTGCAGATCAGCGCATGTATGAGAAAAAGAAATTGATGCATGAGAAAATCATAAGCGAAGGGGGAACAGATCCCAGAGGATAAAAAAGAATCTCCAAAGTTCCTGAGAGGAGGTCTCCAAAGTTCCTGAGATGTTCTCGAGCTGATTGAGTGGCAGACTAAAAAAAAGAGCCTTACGAGGCTCTTTTTTTAATCTCCAAAGTTTAATGTGGTTTCCCAATGTTTTAGTCTGTTCTTAATCGAACCTTGTTTCGGGCACTTCTGCGACGTTCGTCTTCCAAAGCGGCATAGTGTTTTTTTGTGGTATTAACGTCATTGTGTCCCAGAACGTCTGCCACCAGGTATATATCACCGGTTTCTTTATATAGATTGGTGCCATAGGTGCTTCTTAATTTATGGGGAGTGATATGCTTAAGAGGCGTTACAGTTTTGGCATATTTTTTTACCATATATTCTACAGATCTCACAGTGATACGTGAGTTTCTCAGAGAAAGAAACAGAGCATCCTCGGAGCCGTTTTCTGGTACAAGATGTTTTCTGTGAACCACGTATTGACGTAAAACTCCCTCGACTTCATCGCCAAAGTAAACGGTAACCTCTTTGCCGCCTTTTCTGTGGATATGAATGCCGTTATTATTAAAGTCTACATCTGAGATATTAAGGCCTACACATTCAGATACTCGGATTCCGGTGCCTAGCATGAGTGTCATCATGGCAACATCACGGAGTTCGGTTTTATCATGGAATACCTGTTGATGTTTGGTGAGGTTGTCTCCGGTTTCGACTTCATCCAGAAAATCTGCAACTTCATTGGAGTCCATTCGAATGATTTCATGGTCTTTCAATTTGGGCATCTGTAATAGGGCGGCAGGGTTGTTCTGTATAAGCTGATTACGATAAAAATAGTTATAGAAGCTTCTCAGGGAAGCAACTTTGCGCTTTATGGCAGTGCGGCTGTTGATAACATCTGTTGTTATTTCATTTCCCTTTGAGTCTTTAGTCGTTCGTTTACGGTATTTAAGGTATTCAAGAAAGTCTTCAAGATCCAAAACGGTTATATTACTTATGTCATCCAGAGAGATATCCCTGATGGCTTTGCTTCTGAATATAGGATTTTCATCTCTAAGAAATTGGAAAAACACTTTTAGATCATAAGCATAAGCGATACGGGTTCTTGATGAAGTCCGTGGTTCGATGCCCCTGAAAAAAGTAGTACAGCACTGGGGCAGTTCGGAGAGCAGAGATCTTAATTTAAGAGTATTTTCTTTATCTACCTGCTCATGATATTTTAATGCCATTATTTTTCCTCCGATTTTCAAGTGAAATAGTTTTGTCGGTTTAATGGGTATAAGTATATATGAATATTAGTGCATAAATGATAATAATTTCACAATCTGACGATCCAAATCATTATTCTTTGTATATTATAACAAAGAGAAGCATAGGAATGTAGAAAGGTTTTGCGAAATAATGACGGATATAACGAAAAAACAAGATGTTTTTTAGCTATGATGACATACAAATTTCCTATTATTTTCATAATATAAAGCTATGTTGCGGTTGCGAGGGTTTATACTCAGTGTTATAATTGCATTTGGTCAGATACAATCATAGGCCAAGGAGACAATGTCAGGGTTTTAATTATTCTGATATGCAGCAACGGTTCTTCGCGAAGCGAAATATTAAAGGACCGGTGTCAAAAGCGAAAGAGGTAAAGACATGAATGATTATTTAGAAATTGTAAATGTTCACGCGCGTGAGATTCTTGATTCAAGATCTAACCCAACAGTTGAGGCAGAGGTTACTCTTGCAGATGGTACTGTTGGAAGAGCAGCCGTACCAAGTGGTGCATCCACAGGTCAGTTTGAGGCTCTTGAGCTTCGTGATGGCGATAAGAGCCGTTATGTAGGCAAGGGTGTTCTTAAGGCTGTTGAGAATGTTAATACTCTTATCAATGACGCTTTACAGGGCGTAGATGCATCAGACGTTTATGCTGTAGATGCAGCTATGTTAAAGCTTGATGGTACAAAGGATAAGTCAAAGCTCGGTGCTAATGCTATCCTTGCAGTATCACTTGCATCAGCACATGCAGCTGCTGAGTCTCTTGGTGTTTCTCTTCATCAGTTCCTTGGTGGTGCAGCAGGCTGCGAGCTTCCTGTTCCTATGATGAACATTGTTAACGGTGGTGCACATGCTGCAAATAACATTGATGCTCAGGAGTTCATGATCATGCCGGCAGGCGCTCCAAGCTTCAAGGAAGGTCTTCGTTGGTGTTCAGAAGTATTCCATGCACTTCAGTCAGAGCTCAAGGCTAACGGTCTTGCAACAGCTGTAGGTGATGAGGGTGGTTTCGCACCTAACCTTGCATCAGATGAGGAAGCTCTTGACTATATCGTAGCTGCTATCAAGAAGGCAGGATACGAGCCGGGTAAGGATTTCGTACTTGCTATGGATGCTGCTTCTTCTGAGTGGAAGAGCGACAAGCCGGGCGTATATCACCTTCCTAAGGCTGGTAAGGATTTCACAACTGATGAGCTTATCGATCATTGGAAGAAGCTTACAGAGAAGTATCCAATCATCTCTATCGAGGACGGTCTCGATGAGGAAGATTGGGAAGGCTGGCAGAAGATGACCAAGGTTCTTGGTGACAAGGTTCAGCTTGTTGGTGATGACCTTTTCGTTACAAACGTTGAGAGACTTCAGAAGGGTATCGACCTTGGCGTTGCTAACTCAATCCTTATCAAGCTTAACCAGATTGGTTCTCTTTCAGAGACAATGGACGCTATCAAGCTTGCTCACAAGCATCACTACACAGCAATCGTTTCTCACAGATCAGGTGAGACAGAGGATACAACAATCGCTGATCTTGCTGTAGCTCTTAACACATGCCAGATCAAGACAGGTGCTCCTTCAAGATCAGAGCGTGTAGCTAAGTACAACCAGCTCCTTCGTATCGAGGAAGCTCTTGGTGATGGTGCTGACTATCCTAAGTTCAACGCATTCAACGTTAAGAGATAATCTTTTCGTAGTAATAAGAAGATTTAAGGCGGAACAGTATAGCTGTTCCGCCTTTTTCAGTATGTAATAATGATGAGTCTGTTATAAACATTATTAATAAATGCTACAAATGTGACATAGAAATCGGCAACAATTAAATATTGCCGATTTCTATGGATGTTTTGAGTTTTCTCGTGATACAATAAATATATATAATCCAATTGCTATTAATGTTGTGAAAATCAGCCAGCCAAAAGGAAGATAGAGGAGCTTATTCATGAAAAGTACGGTGGAAATCATGATTAAGATGGAGGCAAAGGATTGTGCAGTACCTATAAGCTGGAATTTTTTTTGGAACCAGGGATATTCAGTATCATGTACCAACAGTCCGTCATGAACATATTGTATTGTATCCAAAAGTGCCTGTTCCGGGGATTTATCATAAATTCCGTTTTCATGAAGGAAAAATCCGCCTTTTTCGCACAATGAGTAAATCATATTGTATACAATTTCTTTTTTTAGCTCATTAACCGGAATGCTATATAAGACATATAAGAATACATTTCCGGTATCATTTATACGTTCCAGATAAAAAAGAGGAGATATGGAGGTAATTGCATCTAAATTATCTGAAATTAAGCTTTTTTGGACCTCGGATTTAAATTCCAAAAATGGATCTGTATCAATCAAAATCTGATCCAATGTATTGCAGGATTCTTTGTCAGAGCCTGTAATTATATTGAGACAGAATAAACTGTCCGGATGCTCAGAATAAAAGCGTCTGAATTGATTTATCCAGGTTGATTCAGCATTAAGACGATCGATACCTTTTTTGATTTCGGTATATGAACCATCATTAGAAAATATTCTTATTTTATTGGTATTGTCATTTCGAAGTCCGGATACAGACATCAATGTATGGACAGGGTGGATGTCCAGGTCAAATTTCAGCTCAAAATTATCTAAATAGCTCATAATTCATTATTTCGCAAAACTCCAGTTTAACGAAAAGATGAAATTAGTTATTGCCGTACCATGTTTTCGGAAGCAATAAAATCATCATAGGTAGGATTTCCAATCTTCCTGCAAGCATGTCTATGGTCAGAATAATCTTACTTAAATCAGAGTATTCCGAGTAATTGCATACAGGGCCTACTGCACCAAGTCCGGGACCTATATTGTTGAAGGTTGCGGCTACTGCAGAAAAGTTAGTTACAAAATCAAATTTATCAAATGAAATGATAAATACTGATACCAAAAAGATAAACACGTACATTATAAGGTAACAGTTCACGGATCTTACAACTGAATGCTCCAGTCTCTTTCCTTCCAGCCTTATATGTCTCACAGCTTCAGGATGAAGAAGAACCAAAAGATCCTTGCCGATCTCCTTGAATAAAATGATAACTCGGGATACCTTGATTCCGCCGCCGGTTGAACCTGCACAGGCACCACAGTACATCAGGAACAAAAGAACCATCTGGCTCGGCTGCGGCCAGGTATTAAAGTCCAGAGTTGAAAAACCTGTTGTGGTTATAAGTGATGCTACCGTAAAGAAGCTGTGATGCAATGAATAAATCAAGTCGCCGCCACACATCTTTAGAATATTAAAAGCGATAAAAATGCTTGATGCGATTATTATAGCAAAATAAACTCTTGCTTCCTCACATCCAAGGGCGTCCTTGTATTTGCGTTTCTGCATAAGATAATAGACGTTGAAATTAACACCGTACATTATCATGGCTATGGTAATGAGAAACTGGCAGAACATGCTGTAATCGCCCATTCCTGAGTTCCTTACTGCGAAACCTCCGGTGCCGGCAGCACCAAAAGCGATACATAAGGCATCAAATAAATCCATGCCGCATACAAAAAAAATCAGTATCCATGCAATGGTCAGGAAAAAATAAATCTTGTACAGGGCCTTGGCGGTGTCAGCAACCCTTGGAACCATTTTACTTACTGCAGGTCCCGGAGATTCGGCCTTCATTATCATCATGTTATATCCGCCGCCCAAAGGAAGTATGGTAAGAACAAGTACCAGTACTCCCATTCCGCCTACCCAGTGACTGAAGGAACGCCAGAACAGTAAGCCCTTTCCTAAATGCTCCACCTCATCGAGGATTGAGGCTCCGGTGGTTGTAAAACCTGAAACTATCTCAAACACCGCGTCGATATAATGAGGAATGGTGCCGGTAATGTAGAATGGCAGGGCCCCGATAAGGGATAACACTATCCAGCTGAGGGCACATATTACGAAGCCTTCCTTCACGTAATAGGCGATCTTTTTAGGCTTTTTCAAGGTCACAAGAGTTCCTATGAATAAAGATAGCAACGCACTTATACCTAATGCTGAAAAAGCCCATAATTCCTTGTAAATCAATGCACACAGCATGGGCAAAAGCATCAGGCAGGCCTCAAGCTTAAGTACCCATCCAAGTACATATACGATCATATTTATGTTCATGTATCAATAAGCTCCCTTATGCAAGAATATCCTTAAGATCATTGAAACCCGTGTTTGTAGTGACAACAATGGCACTGTCACCGGGAAGCATGAAATCAGAGCCTCTTGGAGTAATAAGATTGCCGTCACGAACGATAGCAGCAATAAGAACATTAGGCTTAAATCTCAATGAAGAGAACTTGTGATTTACCAGATTGGGATCATTGCCCACTCTGAATTCCAAAGCCTCAGCTCTTCCATCTGCAATCTTAAACATGGTTTCCACATTTGATCCCTGTGAATTCTGGAGGGCTCGTACATACTGAACGATATAGTCTGCTACAATCTGTTTTGGATAGATAACTGAACCCAGGTTTAGCTCATTAACCACATCTTCAAAGGAGATACGGTTGATCTTGGTGATAAGTCTTGCCTTTGAAAGCTTTCCTGCATACAGAGAAAGCATGATATTCTCCTCGTCAATTCCGGTAAGGGAACAGAATGCGTCGGTTCTTTCGATGCCTTCTCTTATAAGCATATCCTGATCGGTGCCGTCAGCATTGATTATGGTTGCTTCAGGGAATTCGGCTGCAAGAAAATCGCAGCGGTCATGATCTATATCAATGATCTTCAGTTTGCAGCGGGATTTGGAAGCCTGAAGGTATTTGGCAATGTAGTAGGTGACTCTCCCACCTCCGATTATCATGATATTCCTGATAGGAGCAAAATCTATACCGAGGAGGATGACGAAAGCATTAGCCTGCGGGGCATTGGCGATAAAGCTTAAGATATCTCCGCTTCTGATTTCCTGTTTTCCGGATGGGATGATGACTTCATCGCCTCTTTCAATGGAGCATATGAGTACATTAACATTTAACTCATGATGTATATTGTGGAGTTTTATGCCTGAGATACTACTGTTTTCAGGAACCCTGACTCTGAAAAGATCGATCTTTCCTCTTGAAAAGCTGTCGATTTTCAATGCCTGTGGGAAATGCAGCAGTCTTTCAACTTCCTTTGCAGCAGCCATTTCGGGATTTATAACTGTGGCAAGGTTCAATTCGTCTCTGAGATAGGTGATTTCATTAGTGTACTCCGGATTTCTGATACGAGCTATGGTGCTGCAATTACCCTCCTTTTTGGCGATAAGGCAGCATAACATGTTGATTTCATCAGAATCCGTTGCGGCTATCAGAACGTCAGCGTTTTTTACACCTGCTTCCTGCTGTATCTCAAGCATGGCGCCGTTTCCGGTTATGCCCATAACATCGATGGATTCCACTGCATGACGTAATGCTCTCTCATTGGTATCTATAATGGTAATATTATGATTCTCTTTGGATAGCTGCTCTGCAAGCGTAAGTCCGACTTTGCCGCAACCTACAACAATAATGTTCATATATTAAATTACTCCTTAAAGATTGGTTTTATCTTCTTCCCCTGAGCCGGCCCTGTCACGTTCGTCAAGATCCCTCTGCAAAGGTTCCAGATAGTGTACGAACATATCCTTCAGTGAACGGATCAGATAATTGTGATCTATTTCGCCGTAGTTAAAGGATTTTTTGCCGCCGTTTTCCATTCTTTCCCAAAAATAAAGGATGTCACGGAAAGGAATGTAATACATTTCGTTTCTTTCTGTAAATGAAAGAATGATAAAACTGATGCCGCCCTGTTTTTCAAATTCGCTCATGAATCTGACCTGGTGAGGATGAAGATTCGCCAGGGGCCAGAGATCCTTGGCACACTCTTTTGCATCAAAACAAATAGGAATGCCTTGCACGATCCCTATGTAGTCTACTGTTGACTTCTGGTCAAAATAAGCCAGAGTGATCTGGGTGTGCTCAGCATTCATATTTATAGGTGTGATGGGCGTAGGTATCTTTTGGACAACCGCAAGATGCTTATCCTGATAAGCTTCATTGGTACGGTTTATGAGATCTTCAAGTTGAGATCCCCGAAGACCTCTTGATTTCCAGGTACCCATTTTTATTGATGGCTTTCCTTGAGCCAGTCTTCCCAATCATTAACCATGGTGTTTTTGTCATCAAAATAATTGATTCTCATGGCTTCACGGCACTCTGAAAGAGTCTGATTGGTTACCTTAACGGCATGGTCGGTTCCGGTCTTTAATATGTCATATACCTCGCCGATATTGTTCTCCCACTTGGCACGCTCGGTACGGATAGGATCAAGCATCTCTTCCACAACCTTGAGAAGGAACTTCTTGCACTTCATATCCCCAAGTCCTCCGCGCCGGTAATGCTCCTTCATCTCCTGAAGATTCTTATAGTCAGGGAGATAATCCGCAAACTGGCTGTCATCGCGAAGGAAAGCATCAAGATAGGTAAATACCATATTGCCCTCGATATGACCGGGATCGTCAATGTTTATATGTGTAGGGTCTGTATACATACTCATTATCTTCTGCTTTACAGACTTTGCGTCATCGGAAAGATAAATGCAGTTGCCAAGAGACTTTGACATCTTTGCTTTTCCGTCGATGCCGGGAAGTCTTCTCTGGGCACTGTTTTCCGGAATAAGGATATCCGGCTCCACAAGAACATCACAGTTATAAATGGTGTTGAATCTGTGGGCAATCTCACGGCACTGCTCTACCATAGGCATCTGATCTTCGCCGGCAGGTACAGTGGTTGCCTTAAATGCAGTGATATCTGCAGTCTGAGAAACAGGATATGTAAAGAATCCGGCAGGAAGTCCGGCTTCATTATCGTCGGAATCATTACCGCTGAAACCACGCATCTGCATCTCCGATTTAACAGTCGGATTACGTGAAAGTCTCTGTGTAGTTACGAGATTCATATAATAAAAAGTCAGTGCATGCAAAGCCGGGATTCCTGACTGTATGCAGATATTGGACTTATCAGGATCTATTCCCACAGATAAATAGTCCAATGTTACTTCTATGATGTTATCGCGAACTTTCTTAGGGTTTGCCCAGTTATCGGTTAATGCCTGATCATCTGCAACAAGGATATTGATCTCATCAAAATTTCCGGAGTTCTGTAACTCAACTCTTCTTTTAAGGGAACCGATGTAGTGTCCAAGGTGAAGTTTTCCGGTTGGTCTGTCACCGGTAAGAATGATTTTCTTTTTACTGTCTTTAGCTAACATGCCTGCCTCCAGTATTTATACATATTCAGAGTGCATTATACCATATCAAAATGCATTTTTAAATAAAGTAATCTCGCCGCCGTCAAGGGACACTACATCAAATCTGCAGGGAGTGTCCGTAAGACTCAGGCGGTTATTTATAAGGTAAGCCTGAGCTACCTTTCTGATGAGTGACTGCTTATGAAGATCCACTGCCTGAAAGCCGTAACCATGCAGAGAATTCTTTCGAGCCTTTACTTCTACAAAGACCAGGTATTTTCCGTCCTTTGCAATTATATCGATTTCATTTTTGTGGAATCGGAAGTTCTGTGTGAGGATTTCATATCCCTTATCCTCCAGATATCGGGCAGCCTTTTTTTCTGATGCAGAGCCCTTTTCGTGATTGGCTTTTCTTTGGTCACTCCGGAAATTACGGAGTCCGGACTGCAATTCATTCCCGGTGACCGGTGCAGTAAAAATCCCGGGTAAGGTTTTATTATTGTTTTGTGAGGGTGTGTTCAATAGTTGACCTCAAACAAACTTCTTAATGAAGGATCTTCTGTGAATGGGACATGGTCCCAGTTCCTTAAGTGCGGCAATATGAGCAGCCGTGCCGTAGCCTTTATGTTTTGCAAAGCCGTAGCCCGGATACATTTCATCATATTCTGCCATGAGATGATCCCTTGTGACTTTTGCTATGACACTGGCCGCAGCTATGGAAACAGACTTCGCATCACCTTTAATGATGGAAACCTGGGGTATGTTGATTTCAGGTACAATTACCGCATCATTTAAAAGAAGCTGTGGTGCATCTCCAAGCCCCTTCTTCTTAAGCATTTCGGATGCATTGGCAATGGCAATCCTCATTGCCTCATAATCTGCCTGAAGGATGTTTATTTCATCGATTCTTTTCTCATCAACGATGCCATAACCATAGGCTAATGCTTTTTCCTTTACCTCCGGCAGCAGCTCCTCACGTCTTTTCTCACTGAGCTTCTTTGAGTCATTTAAATAAAGTATCACCGCATCCTTGGGAAGTATACAGCAGGCGGCCACAACAGGACCTGCAAGAGGCCCTCTTCCGGCTTCGTCCAGACCTGCTATCAAAGTGTATTCCGGGTATGAGTTTTCAAACTCCCGCATAAGCTTGAGTCTTGCAAGCTCTTTCTCGAGACGTTCACCCTTTAATTCTCTCATGATTTATCTTCCTCATCTGCCCCCGGTGTATGTTCCAGGGTAATGTTTCCGAGGCGGCCGTTTCTGAAGTCATCAAGTATGATTTTTGCGGTCTTTGTGTAGTCAACATTTCCGCCCTTCATGATGCAGCCTCTCTTGGTTCCTATGGCATCGAAAACCTTTATGGCTTCTTCATCCTCCTCAAAAGTAACACCGTACCTGTTTATAAGCGCGTCAGGATAATATCTGACGAGGTACTTGAGTAGATAGAAAACCAGTTCATCAATGTTTATGATCTGGTCGTTTATGGAACCGATAAGTGCCAGATTCAGTCCGACTATTTCGCGTTCAAATTTAGGCCAGGTTATACCCGGAGTATCCAGAAGCTGGAGCTTTTTGTTTACATTGATCCACTGGTTTCCTCTGGTGACACCCGGTTTATTGCCGGTTTTTGCCATGGATTTTCCTACGTAGGAATTGATAAAGGTGGACTTTCCAACATTAGGAATTCCCAATACCATGGCACGGATGGTAGGAGTTTTAATGCCTTTTTTCAGGTTTTTTTCCATGATGGGCTTGCAGGCTTCGTCTATAAGGCTGTTAAGCTTTTTAAGAGAGGCTTTGTTTCTTGCATCTATTTCAAGGGTATAAAAGCCTTTTTTTGAGTAATAAGCCGCAAATCGCTGTGTTTCTTTTTTATCTGCAAGATCAGCCTTGTTGAGAAGAAGTATGCGGGCTTTTTCTTTTGCAAAACTGTCTACATCCGGGTTTCTGGAAGACTCCGGACAACGGGCGTCAACTACTTCGATCACAAGGTCAACCAGTTTAAGGTCTTCGCGTATATTTCTTTTGGCTTTGGCCATATGGCCGGGGTACCATTGGATGTTCATGGTGATCTCCTTTCTCTATGCACCGGTAAGTGTAAGGGATAAACCGGCTTCGAAGTCGGGGTGGGCGGCAAAATAAGCTGCGAAAAAATTATTATCAGCTTATGGTGCCGATTTTTAGAGTGGGCAGCAAACGGAACCAGATTTTTCCGATGATTTGAGAACGATGAATGTTTCCAACATTGGTAAAACGGCTGTCTTCCGATGAGTCAGCATTGTCACCAATGAGAAAGTATTCGTCGTCCGTGAGTTTTATCGGCTTTTCAGCCACCCCTGCAAGGGAAATGTTTGATATTTTGTCATTTTCCATAAGAGTTCCGTCGATATAAATGCGGCCGTTTTGTATGGTTACGGTTTCCCCCGGAAGTCCAACTATACGTTTTACATTGTCGGTGGAGTCGTTTTTGCGAAATATAACAACATCCATTCTATTGGGATGGAAAAATTTATAGCCTAATGTATCTACCAGCACCAGGTCACCGGAGGATAAAACGGGTTCCATACTGTGCCCTGATATTTCTGCTGTTGTAAGGTAGCTGTGAACCAGAAACCATGCTAAGGCTATGATGACGGCAATATTTGTCAGAGTATGTACGGTTATGTATACAATATTTTTTTCACGCATCTGACACTCCTCCAGGTTTTACAATTATATAGGAAAAGGGCATCCCGTAAACGGAACGCCCCAAAGATCTTAATCAATAACAGATTACAGTGCCTTAACCTTGGCAGCCTTACCTGTACGCTGTCTGAGATATGTAAGCTTAGCTCTTCTAACCTTACCCTGTCTAATAACTTCTACCTTCTCAACAAGTGGGCTGTGAAGTGGCCATGTCTTTTCAACACCTACACCGTTAGAAGTCTTTCTAACTGTGAATGTGATTCTGTTTGATCCACCCTGAATCTTAAGAACTGTACCCTCGAAGATCTGTAATCTCTCGCGGTTACCCTCTTTGATCTTGTTGTAAACCTTAACTGTGTCACCTGTGTTGAAGCTTGGAACCTCAGCCTTAAGCTGTCCCTGCTCAATGTTCTTGATAATATCACTGTTTGCCATTGTGTTACCTCCTAATTCTATTTGACATTCATTCACGGATTTCTCGTCCGGACAAATCCTCCGGAATCCCCTATTCCAAGCATATGGAACCGTCAGCGGAATATCTCTTCTTAGTCACAACTTTTGTAATTTAACATATATTCACTTATATTGCAAGTGAATTCGTATTATTCAAATACTGATTTATTTCCGGTCAGATTTCCGGATTTTCCGAGGGAAGCTCCGACTGCTCTGCCGGCTTATGATGTCTCTTCCGTTTGGGTTTTTTTGGCGCAAATTCCTCGGGATTTTCGGCAACATATTTTTCGTACAGATCCGGACGCCTCTCTTTTGTACGTTCAAGACTCATCTGATGACGCCATTCGTCTACCTTTTTATGGTCACCTGACAGTAAGATCCTGGGAACCATATGATCTTCGAAATTTTCCGGACGGGTGTACTGGGGATATTCCAGAAGGCCGTCGGAAAAGCTTTCTATTTCATGTGATTCGTCTTTATTGAGGACTCCATGCACAAGTCTTGATATGGAATCTATCATACTAAGGGCCGGCAGTTCCCCTCCCGTAAGGATATAATCACCTATGGAAACGTGCTCGACCTCAAGGATCTCAAGGGCACGTTCGTCGATGCCCTCATAATGCCCGCATAAAAAGAGGATGTCCTCTTCTTTGGAAAGCTCCTCTGCCATTTTCTGGTCAAAAGTTTTTCCCTGGGGGGACATGAAAAGGACTCTTCCCGGACGGTGACCGATGGTATTGACTATATGTCTGTAGCAATCTACCACCGGCTGTACCTGCATAAGCATGCCGGCGCCTCCGCCATAGGGATAGTCATCCACGTGATTATGGGAATCCTTTGTGTAATCTCTTATATTAAAAGCCTGAACACTCATGAGTCCGGACTGAATGGCTCTGCCGCTGATACTCTCGCGGACAACATTGTCTATCAGTTCCGGAAACAGGGTCATAACATAATAATTCTTCATAGATCCAAAAGACCCGGTATAAGATGAACCCTGATATAGCCCTCTTCCGGTGCTTTCTCAAGGATGAACGGGTCACAATACGGTATCATAAGGTCTTTGCCTTCAGTCTTTACCAGCATGACATCGTGGGCTCCGGTTTCTATGAACTCCTTTACTGTGCCGAGTTCAGTATCATTTTCATCCAGAACCTTACAGCCGATAATATCTCCGACGAAATACTCTCCTTCCGCGAGAGGGATAGCATCGGCTCTGTCCACGTAAAGCTCTCCTTTACGGATTGCCATTACATCGTCAATACTATCGTATTCTTTGAATTTCACTAAAGCGAGATTTTTGGAAAATCTCACATTTTCGACCTCAAGCTGGAGCATATTTTCCATTTTGCCTGAACGATCAAGCCAAACTTTTTTAAGGTCAAAAAATCTCTCGGGTTCGTCGGTTGTAGGATATACTTTAACTTCGCCCTTAAGACCATGGGTGGTAACTATAGTACCGACTCTCAGTTTTTCCTGCATATTTTTCCTTTAACTGCAATTACTCAGCATAGTCATGACTATACTGAGTAATTATATCACTTAATATCTACGGATACCTTTATATCTGCTTTGCTTGCCGCCGCAGACATAACAGAACGGATTGCCTTTGCGATACGACCTGAACGCCCGATAACCTTACCCATATCCTGCTCATTCACAGAAAGGGTCAGGACGATCTCGCCATCCTTGTTCTCCTCAACGACATTTACATCATCAGGATTCTGAACAAGTGCCTTGGCAATTGTTTCGAGTAATTCCTTCATTAGGTCTCCTCTCGGCGGATTAGTTGATTCCGGCTCTCTTAAGAAGCTTAGCTACTGACTCTGTTGGCTGTGCGCCATTTGAAATCCACTGCTTAGCCTTCTCAGCATCAATCTTGATCTCTGATGGCTCCTTGGTAGGGTTGTAAGTTCCGATCTCCTCGATGAACTTTCCGTTTCTTGGTGATCTTGAATCAGCAACGATTACTCTGTAATATGGTGCGTGAATCTGACCCATTCTTCTTAATCTGATCTTTAACATGATTTTTCTCCTATTTTCTAAATAAATGATATATATGATCAACAGTCTGGTACTGTTAAATCTGTGGTTAATATAAATATATCCGGAACAATGACTTGCATTGATTCTGAAATACATTCGAAAATGACTGAATCAGTGGTTTCTGACAGGTTTAGGGTTTTTGTCAGAACGGGAATCTTCCACCTTTCCCAAAGCCGCCCAGACCTCCGAGATTTCCGAGACCGCCAAAGCCTCCCAGGCCGCCTCTGCCATGTTTGCTTCTCATGGCTCCTCCGAACTGTTTCATCATCTTTCGCATCTGCTCAAACTGCTTTACAATCCGGTTTACTTCAGCTATGTCAACTCCGGCGCCATTAGCGATACGGCGCTTTCTTGAAGGATTGATAAGATCCGGATTGGAACGCTCTTTTGCAGTCATAGACTGAATAATGGCGCGAACCTTGCCAAGCTGTTTTTCGGTGTCATCCATGTCAATGTCACCGAGGCCTGATGCTCCGGGAAGCATCTTGAGGATTCCGCCTATTCCTCCAAGTTTTGACATCTGATCCATTTGAACCATGAAGTCGTTGTAGTCAAACTTACCTCTGGTAAGCTTTCCGATGGATTCGCGGCTCTTTTCCGCATCCAGGTTTTTCTCGGCTTTTTCAATGAGTGAAAGTACATCACCCATTCCAAGGATTCTCCCTGCCATACGATCCGGATAGAACTGTTCCAGATCATCCAGCTTTTCTCCCATACCTAAGTAAAGGATAGGTTTGCCGGTCATGGCTTTTATGGATAATGCGGCACCGCCTCGTGTATCACCGTCACACTTTGTGAGGATGACACCGTCAATACCTACCTTATCTGAAAAGGTCTCAGCCACATTAACGGCTTCCTGACCTGTCATGGCATCTACAGTAAGGATGGTCCACTGTACTTCAACTGCTTTTTTAATGTTCTGAAGCTCATCCATGAGCTTTTCGTCTATCTGAAGACGTCCGGCTGTATCCAGGATTACAACATTGTAATGCTTTTCTTTGGCTTCCTGAATAGCTTTTCTTGCTATTTCAACCGGGTTTACCTTGTCTCCCAGGGAGAAGAAAGGAATGTTTACTTTCTCGGCATTGACTCTTAACTGGTCAATGGCAGCCGGTCTGTAAATATCGCATGCTACCAGTACCGGAGTACGACCGTTGGACTTGAACTTTCCTGCAAGCTTTGCGGCAGTGGTTGTTTTACCTGCACCTTGAAGACCTGCCATCATGATGACTGTAATGTCGCTTGCCGGTTTGAGTACTATCTCAGTGGTTTCTGAACCCATCATGGAGGTGAGTTCTTCGTTTACGATTTTTACTACTGTCTGCGCGGGAGTAAGACTGCTGAGGACTTCCTCACCGATAGCCTTTTCTTTTACCTTGGCTATGAAATCTTTAACAAGCTTGAAGTTAACATCGGCCTCCAGAAGTGCCATACGTACTTCTCTTAAGGCCTGGTTTACATCATCCTCGGTCAGCCTGCCTTTATGTCCGAGGTTCGAAAATATATTGGATAATCTGTCTGTCAGATTTTCAAATGCCATCTATGATCTCTCCTGCAAGTTTTTGTATCTCATTATCTTCTGCATGATTTAGGATTGCAACGGCGCGCTCACGTATATTAGTGAGTTTGGATTGAAGTCCCAGAGTTTTTTCGGTTTCCTGAAGCTTCTTGTCTGCCCGTCTGAAAAGTTCCTGTGCTGCCTGTCTTGTTGTTCCCATCTCTTCACCGATTTCTGTGAAGCTCATATCGTCAACGATATGGTATTCATAAACTTTCCTCTGGTTTTCATTGAGCAATCCGCCATATAACTCATATAGATTGCCTCTCAAAACAAAGTCATCCATCCATAATCTCCTCAAACCTTTGCTAGTATAGCATAAAAAAATATGCTGTCAACACTTTTTGTTGACAGCATATTTATTAGTCTTCAAATATTGAATCTACATATTCCTTCGCGTCGAAGCGTCGAAGGTCGGAGGCTTTTTCGCCTACGCCGATGTATTTTACGGGGATGCCGAGTTCAGACTGGACTGCAAGTGCGATACCGCCCTTTGCGGTGCCGTCCATTTTTGTCAGGATAATGCCTGTTACCTGGCAGGCATCTTTGAAGATTTCGGCCTGGGACATGGCATTCTGTCCTGTGGTGGCATCAAGGACTACAAGAGTTTCTCTGTATCCTTCTGCGAATTCTTTATCGATGATCCTGTTGATCTTCCCAAGTTCCTGCATAAGATTCTTCTTATTGTGAAGACGTCCTGCAGTATCAATGATGAGGAGATCGGCATTTTTAGATTTGAAGGACTGAAGTGCATCAAAAACTACTGCGGCAGGATCAGAACCTTCTTTCTGGGCAATGACATCAACATCTATGCGGTGTCCCCATTCTTTGAGCTGCTCAATGGCACCGGCTCTGAAAGTGTCTGCGGCGGCAAGGATTACCCGCTTGCCCTTGTTTTTGAAATTGCTGGCCATTTTCCCGATGGAAGTGGTTTTGCCTACTCCGTTGACGCCGATCACCGAAATGATACTTTTCTGCTTCTCAAAATCATAATAGGAATCGTCAACTCTCATTAACTCATAGAGATAATCACGAAGTATTTTCTTTATCTCGCGGGTGGTATTAACGCCCCGGCTTGAGGCCTCTGTTTTTATAGCATCGATGATTTTCAGTGTTGTGGTGACACCTACATCCGACATGATCATGGCGTCTTCGAGACTCTCATAAAAATCGTCATCTGCGATCTCATTGGTCTGGAAGATATTGTTTATAAGTTTGGAAAAGAAATTAGCCATAAATCCACATTCTCCTTGTTAAAAGCCGATGGTGCTTTCATGCCTGTCATTAAGATGAGAGTTTGATCGGCTTCTAAATATTATGTCTAAAGTCCTTAGTGTTACTTTTACAGACTGGCTCAGGGACTTTAGACAGATGTTAATAAAATGTTTACTTTAAATTATGCCTCCAGCTGATCCTGTACCAGGTCAACGGATACCAGTGTTGACACACCCTTTTCCTGCATGGTGATACCGAACAGGCGGTCAGCATTTTCCATAGTTCCTCTTCTATGGGTGATGACTATGAACTGTGTCTGTATAAGTGTGTGGAGGTACTCCGCAAAACGTGTGACATTGGAGTCATCAAGTGCTGCCTCGATCTCATCCAGCAGACAGAAGGGTGACGGTTTCAGATTCTGAATTGCAAAAAGCAATGCAATAGCCGTAAGTGCCTTTTCACCTCCGGAAAGCTGCATCATGTTCTGCAGTTTCTTTCCGGGCGGTTCCGCAATGATGGAAATTGATGCGGTAAGAACATCCGGATCCTCTGTGTCAAGCTCAAGTCTGCCCTGTCCTCCGCCGAAAAGTATCTTGAATGTTTTGTTAAACTGTTCCTGAATGAGCTTGAAGTTTTCATTGAACTGCTTACGCATACCCTGATCCAGTTCCGCAATGATCTCATTAAGAGACTTCTCGGATTCTGTGAGATCCAGGTACTGATTGTTCAAAAATTCATAACGTTCAGACACTTCTTTGTACTGCTCGATGGCATCCAGATTAACAGGACCGAGAGCCTTTAACTTGCCCTTTAACTGGTTAACAAGAGTACGTACCTCGTTTGTGTTTTTGTATTCGTCAGAATAACGCTTCTTTGCCTCTTCATATGTGATACCGTACTCGTCAAACATATAATTTGTGAGCCTGTCGATCTTTTCATCCAGCTTTTCTCTCTTGTTCTGAACACGCATGGACTCCTTCTCCATATCGAGAAGTCGTACAGATATCTCATCTTTTTTCTGGAAGAAGGACTTTCGTTCCTCCAAAAGACCGGTTTTCTGCTCTTCATCCTGTGTCATTTTTTCATTCAGTGACTGAGCAGCGGACTCGGCATTGGCGATCAATGATTCAAGTTCAGATATCTTATCAGTCTTTTCCTGAAGAACATTATCGGAATTCTGCTGTGAATCCTCCATGGATCCCTTTTCGGTAGTGATCTCCTCAAGCTCTGAATTCAGTCTGTGAAGATTTTCGGTAACGAAGTCGGTACGTGTCGAAAGGGATGAGTACTCAACATTGATCTGGGAAGCGATAGCCATGGTCTGGGTATTCTGCTCCAGAGTGAGTTTCTCAATCTCCTGTCGGTGGGATTCTACAGAAGCCTTTGCAAGGTCTCTTCTGCTTTCGGACTCCGCAAGCTGATGCTTCAGAGTTTCAACGGCGTTTTTGGCCTTGAGTATCTGCTCCTCAATCTCCTCCAGCTCGCGCTTTCGGCCCATGAGGTTAGAGTTATTCCTGAAGGAACCACCGGAAATGGAACCGCCCGGGTTTAAAAGATCTCCCTCCAGAGTTACTATCCTCAGACTCTGGCGATATTTTCTCTGGATACTGAGAGCGGTGTCAATGTTGTTGACCACCAGGACTCTTCCCAGCAGGAACTCGGAAAGCCCCTTATATTTTGCATCAAATTTAATGAGGTCACAGCCAAGTCCGATGGCTCCGTTTTCAGAGCATGCACGTTCGCAATTGTCATCCCTTCTACCCTTAATGTTTGAGAGAGGAAGGAAGGTTGCACGTCCGTAACGGTGCTGTTTTAAGTACTGCACCATGTTCTTGGCGGTGTTTTCGTCTTCTGTTACGACGTTCTGTATAGAACCGCCAAGGGCAGTTTCTATGGCAGTTTCATAATCCTTGGGAACTTCGATGAGATCTGCAACTACACCAAGGATACCATGC
The DNA here is from genome assembly GCF_000701645.1 of Oribacterium sp. FC2011. Lineage (NCBI taxonomy): Bacteria > Bacillati > Bacillota > Clostridia > Lachnospirales > Lachnospiraceae > Oribacterium > Oribacterium sp. FC2011. The sequence continues at coordinate 48,738 of NZ_JNJM01000014.1, read as the reverse complement.
TCCTGATCGCGACGATCCATGACCATCTTTACTGCATTGCCATAGCCTTCGTAGCGTTCTGCGAGATTCCGAAGGGTTTCGAGACGGTTTTTGAGATTATCGTGCTCCCTGGTCTTGTGGTTGATCTGATCTCTTAATTGCTGGTTTGCTTCACCGAGCTTCATAACCAGCTCGGAGTCTGAGGAAATGAGATTTTTAACCTCTTCGAGACGCAGGTTCAGCTTTTCCAGGATTTTTCGCTGTTCTTCGATGTTTCCCAGGAAATCATCGCTTTTAAGGCTTGATGATTTCTCGGTTTCCTTTAAAGGGCGTTCCTCAAGTTCAAAATCCGGACCCATACAGGAATTGATGGTAAGCGAAGTCTCGTCCATGGTAGACTGGATCATTTCCAGATCCAGATCTATATTTTCCATCATTTCATCTGTTCCGGCTTTGTTATCTTTGATGAAAGTAATCTGTTCCCTGATCCACTTTAACAGGCTCAGATTATCCTCAATCTGAGAAATACGGTCGAACATGTCCTTCTTCAAGGCATTGATGCGCTGGGTATAATGAAGGGCGTTGTTCTTTTCTGTATTGATCTGCTCATTTAAAACGTCAATCTGTCCGCGAAGGTTTGTTTTCAGAAGGTCTGACTTGTTTATATCATCCTTTGTGTTGGTGATTTCGCTTTCGAGAGTTCTGATCTTTTCTTCTATTTCAGTATACTTGCTGTTTAACTCTTCCGATTCCTTCTTAACGGCAGCCAGTTCGTCATTAACCGTGCTGGCATTTTCATTAATGGAATCAAGACCCTTTAAGGTGTCATCCATATCTCTGATGAAGAGGTTGGAATCCGCATTGACAAGCTCGTCACGAATTGAAAGATATTGTCTTGCCTCGTCGGACTGCTTTTTCAAAGGTCCCACCTGGCGTTCCAGCTCGTTAAGGATATCTGTTACACGGGTAAGATTTGCCTGCTCGTCCGTAAGCTTTTTCTCGGCCAGAGCTTTTCTTCTTTTGAATTTGACGATACCTACAGCTTCGTCAAAAAGATCTCTTCTCTCTTCGGGCTTACCGGAAAGGATCTTTTCTACCTGACCCTGTCCTATGATACTGTAACCATCCTTACCGATACCGGTATCATAGAACAGCTCGTTAATGTCTTTTAGTCGACATTCTGTGCCATTCAGCATATATTCTGATTCGCCCGAACGGTAAAGACGTCTGGATACGGTTACCACATCATAATCGATATTTAAGAGACGGTCTGAATTATCCAGAGTTATGGCGACAAAGGCTGAACTCTGGGGACGTCTCAGCTGAGTTCCGGCAAATATAACGTCCTGCATGGAAGAACCACGCAGCTGCTTTACCTTCTGTTCACCGAGAACCCAGCGAACGGCATCGGAAATATTGGATTTTCCGGAGCCATTAGGGCCTACGATGCCTGTGACTCCTTTACTGAAATCAAGGACTGTCTTATTTGCAAAGGACTTGAAGCCCTGAACCTCAATAGATTTTAAATACATATCCGGTTTCCGCCTTAATCTGCTTTAATGTCTGGTAAGCTGCTCCCTGCTCACCCTTTTTCTTACTGGAACCTTCGCCGATGCCGTATTCCCTGTTGTTAAGTATTGCCTGAACACGATAGAATCTGTCATGGCAGGGACCTGATTCCTCGATAACTCTGTACTCGAGCTCCATTTTGTTCTGGGAAACATATTCCTGGAGAACGGTTTTTGCATCTCTGAAAAGACCGGCGCTTTCAATGTCGGTAAGCACAAGCTTATTCACGAAATTCTGGGCCTGTTCGAAACCACCGTCCAGATACATGGCGCCTATTACGGCTTCAAATGCATCTGATATTACAGAATCACGGTTATTGATGCGTTCTCTTGCCTCTCCTTTTCCCAGGATGATGTAATCACCAAGATTCACCTTTCTGGCGGCTTCTGCCAGCGTAGGTTCACATACCAGTGATGCACGGACCTTGGTCATGACACCCTCCTGTAATACGGGTTTTCTGTTAAAGAGAAATACGCTTGAAATAAGTTCGAGTACCGCATCTCCCAAAAATTCAAGTCTTTGATTGGAAGCTTCCTTTGGTTCACCGTTTTCATTACTGAAGGAAGGATGTGTAAGGGCATGTTTTAAAAGCCCCACATCATTAAAGTGATATCCTAAAGCTTCCTGTAGCTTTTCTAAATCGTCTGACATTTATACTCCTTAAAATGCAGCCGGCCATAGGCCGGCTGATGTATTTTTATTATCCTTTTGCTGCAACTGCATCATGAATGGCTGTAACGGCTTCCTGAACTGTTGTGAGATGTTCAGCGGCATCGTCCGGAACCTCGATACCAAACTCCTCCTCAATTGCCATAACCACCTGAACAACATCCAGAGAATCCATCTCCAGATCATCCACAAACTTTGCTTCAAGTGTGATCTTGTCTGCTTTAACATGAGATACTTCTCTTATTATGATCTCTTTTAACTTCTCGAACTCCATGTTTTTATACCTCCTGCTGATCCGGCTCTGTATTACCGGATTCGATACTTGCTGCGATCTTATTTACCGCATCTGATTTAACGAAGTCGAAGCACTGTTGAACTGCATGAGTGATTTCGATGCCGTCTGTATTTCCGTGAACCTTTACAACGAGCCCCTTTAAACCGAGAACCGGAGCGCCGCCGTATTGCTTTGCGTCAAATTTTCCAAGGGTATCCTTAAGTGCTTTTTTAATGAGGATTCCTCCGATCATTGAGATGAAGCCGGACTTTATGGCACTCTTTATCTCTCCGAGGAGCATTTTTCCGGATCCCTCATAGGTCTTAAGGATACAGTTTCCTACAAATGCATCGCATATGATGACATCACAGGCCCCGAAAGGAATCTCTCTCGCCTCACAGGAACCTATAAAGTTTATATCCTCAACGGCCTTAAGAAGAGGCATGGTTTCTTTGACCAGCTGATTTCCCTTTTCTTCTTCTGCACCAACATTTACGAGACCTACGGTAGGATTCTTTATACCCACAACTTCCTTCATATAAATGGTGCCCATCTTTGCATACTGGACAAGCCATTCCGGTTTGGCGTCGATGTTGGCACCACTGTCCAGAAGCAGGCTTACACCGTTTTTTGTAGGGATGAGGGCTCCGAACGGAGGACGGGGAACACCCTTCGCGCGGCCTACTATGAGCTGACCGCCTGCAAGCACGGCTCCGCTGGAACCGGCTGATATAAAGGCATCAGCATTACCCTCTTTTACAAAATGAAGAGCCTTAACGATACTGGACTCTTTTTTTCTTCGTATGGCGATGACCGGAGCCTCGTGAAGAGAGATGACATCCGGAGCATCGACTATCTCCACCCTCTCTTTAAGGTCTGACTCACTGATACCCCATTCCTTTGCGTGGGAAAGCTCAGACTTTACTGCAGCCTCCGGACCGAAAAGAAAAAGCTTTGTATCCGGAGTAACACTTAAAGACTTAAGAGCACCCTTGACAATGGCAGAAGGCGCGTTGTCTCCGCCCATACAATCTATTGCAATCTTAACCATTATATTCCTTAAATGAATCCTTTCGTAATAATGCATTCTGAAGGAAATTCTGATAAAAACAGAATTAGCCGAACACTAGCATATTCTAATATGCGTGATGATTCGAGTCAAGTGTATAGGCAAGCAAGAGCCGGAGGGCGCCCTGATTATAATGGATGCCCTCCGGCTTTGAATCATACTATATTTTACTTTTCAGCCTCAGCTGCGTTCTCGTCAACGATCTGCTTCTGAACATCGCCCGGAGCCTGCTCGTATCTTACGAACTCATATTCGTAGTCGCCGGCACCACCGGTCATTGAGCGAAGATCTGTACTGTAGCCGTAGAGACTTGACATAGGAGCTTCAGCCTGGATAACCTGCTTGCCCTGTCCGATGGACTCCATACCAAGTACTCTTCCGCGGCGCTTTGTCATATCGCCCATGATGTCACCGGTATTGGCATCGGGAACAGTGATCTTTACTGCAGCAATAGGCTCAAGGATAACAGGCTGGCACTTCATGAAGGCATCCTTAAATGCCATGTTGGCAGCTGTCTTGAACGCCATATCGGAAGAATCTACAGGATGGTATGAACCGTCAAGGAGTGTTGCCTTGATACCAACTACAGGATAGCCTGCAAGAGGTCCCTTCTCGGTTCCTTCCTGAATACCCTTTTCAACAGCAGGGAAATAGTTCTTAGGAACTGCTCCGCCGAATACCTTCTCTTCGAAGATGTAAGGTGTCTCAAGATCGCCTGAGGGCTCGAACTGCATGATAACATCACCAAACTGACCGTGTCCGCCGGACTGCTTCTTATATCTGCCCTGAACCTTGGCAACCTTCTTGATGGTCTCCTTATAAGCAAATCTTGGCTTTTCAAGGATAATGTTTACATTGAAACGCTCCTTGATCATGGAAGCAACAACTTCAAGCTGCTGATCGCCGATACCGTAAAGCAGTGACTGACGGTTGCCCGGATCAGCAACAGCCTTAAGGGTCTTGTCTTCATCCATCATACGTGCAAGAGCTGTTGAAAGCTTATCTTCATCAGTCTTGTTCTCGGCACGGTATGCCTTATAGGTGTATGGCTTGGAAATCTGAGGTCCGTGATAAACGATAGGTGCATTTCTGTCAGCCATGGTATCACCGGTTCCGGTAACTGTAAGCTTTGCTACTGCACCGATATCTCCGGCCTTGAGCTCATCAACTTCGATATTCTCTTTTCCGCGGAGGATGTAGATCTTACCGATCTTCTCCATCTGTTCCTTGTTTACATTGTAAACTTCGGTGTTAGGTGTAAGGGTTCCTGTGCAGACCTTAAGGAGTGAATATTTGCCCATGAAAGGATCTGCGATGGTCTTCCAAACCTTTGCAGTAAGTGTTGCATCGGAATTGTATTTAGCTGTGAAACGTTCGCCGTTGGATGCGTCTACACCGACTGTCTCGAACTCATTGGGAGCCGGGAAATACTTGTCGATAACCTGAAGGAGGACATTGAAGCCCTGGATGTTGATACCTGAACCCATAAGAACAGGAACCATTTCACAGGTTCTTACACTCTTTCTGAGAGCTGCCTGAATCTCTTCTACTGTGAACTCTTCTCCGCCAAAATACTTCTCCATGAACTCGTCAGATGTTTCTGCAACCGCCTCAAGAAGAGCATTTCTTGCGATACCGAGGTTCTTCTGAACATAGTCAGGAATCTCTGCAGCTTCATACTGGTTAAGCTTGGTGAACTTACGTCCTTCCATCTTAACTACGTTAACGAAACCTACGAATTTTTCATTTTCTCTGATTGGAATCTGGAAAGGTGCGACAGATCTGCCGAAACGTTTCTCAAGATCGAGAACCAGCTGACGGAATGATGCATGATCATCGTCCATGTTGGTTACGAAGAAGAGACGTGGAATGCGGAACTTCTCGCATATATCCCATGCCTTTACAGTGCCCGGTTCGATACCGGCCTTGCAGTTGACAACAATGATAGCTGCGTCGGCAACGGAGATAGCCTCCTCTACTTCGCCCACGAAATCGAAGTAGCCCGGAGTGTCGAGTATATTGATCTTTAAATCTCCGCTCTCGCCCTTGTATTCTACAGGGATTGTTGATGTGGAGATTGAAAACTTTCTCTTTATTTCCTCTTTGTCAAAATCTGAAACTGTGTTGCCCTCAGGGATGCTGCCCATACGGCTTGTTGTGCCGGTTACGTAAGCAAGCGCCTCGGCTACAGTTGTCTTTCCTGCGCCGCCATGTCCCAAGAGAACAACATTACGTATGTTGCCGGTGTCATATACCTTCATAAGTCTTACCTCCTGTCTTCTCAAACGCCGGTCACTTATTTATTTTGCCTTAGGCAAGTGATCAGGCGCTGCGATCCGTTTTCACGTTACCCGGATCCGCTGTATGCATACGAAGTATGTGATATGTAGATATTTTACTAAAAAAGAAGTCATAATACAAGAAAATAGGAAAATATGTATAAAGATTCTAAAGAGAAAATAAAAAGCATGATGCAAAAAATAAAAATAATCCCGGTGTTTTTTTCTATACTTGAAAGCTTTTCCTAAACCGGAAACCAATACAATAGGGACGGTTCTCTCCGAAGAGAACCGTCCCTACTGGTCGTGATAAGATCTTATTATCTTATGTCATACATGTATCTCTTAAGTGTTGTGAGGGCCTTTTCCTTTGCCTCTTCCTCGTAGAAGGAAATGCGGAGGGCGCCTTCACCATGGTCACGGGCATTGTTGATGCCGATGTTCTTGATGGAGATACCCTTGGATGCAAGGATAACGGATATAGTGGAGATGGCACCTACCTCATCCGCAATATCAACCGAGAAGCTGTAATCCGGTGTAAGGGCTCCCTTATTCTTTGAGTCAATGGAATTTCTGTAGGCACGGGAACTCTCAAACATATGAAGGATCTTCTTGTCGGAAACCTCCTTTTTAAGGGAAGTTGAAATATCCTGCAGAGACTCAATGTAGCTGTCCAGAAGTGTCACAAGGGGCACAGAGTTTGTATCACAGATCTGCTCCCACATCTCAGGGCTTGAGCTTGCGATACGGGTAATGTCTCTGAAACCGCCGGCTGCGATGGTCTTCATAAGATGTGATTCATCGTCTGAATCCTTTACGATATTTACCAGCGAGCTTGCAATGATGTGCGGAAGGTGTGAAACCGCAGCCACTGCCCTGTCATGACGGTCCGCAGGAACTATGATGGGGATTGCTCCGAGAGATGTTGCCACCTCTCTCAATGTATCCACAAGTCTCGGGTTCTGGTCTGATACCGGTGTGATGATATAGTAAGCATTGGAGAAAAGATAATCTGTAGCAGCTTTATAGCCGGTTTGTTCAGATCCTGCCATGGGATGTCCGCCGATGAACTTGTCCTGAAGTCCAAGCTCAAGAGCTTTATTGCATACTGCGGTTTTGGTTGAACCGACATCTGTAAGAACCGCACCGTCCTTCAGAAGTTTGCCGATGTTCTCCATGTAAGAAATGTTGGTTTCCACCGGTGCACAAAGAAATACTATGTCAGCCTCGGAAAGTCTCTCGCTGTCAGGAGCATCCAGTACCACATTTACGATACCTTCCTCCTGCGCCACCTCAAGATTGGACTTATTTCTTGCGTAAGCCATGATACGCATGGTTGGATCCTTTTTCTTGAGTCCCTTTGCTATTGAACCTCCGATGAGGCCAAATCCTATAAATGCTGCTGTTTTCATAATCATCTTCCCCTTCTTATAATAATATTTTGGCACTTACACACTTTAACGCGTTTAAGTGTAAAAGTCAATGTCTGAATTATAGAAGTTATCTTAGTTCATTAGATCAAAAATACTCATCTGGTTCGATTCAGGAATGTCTCCCAGAAGTCCAAGCTCGCTGAACTTTTCCACGAAGCCCTTCGGGCAGTGTGTCCTGTTAATAAAGTCGTCCTTACTGAGATATCTGACTCCGCTCTTACCGCCGTCCTCGATGCCCTGGGCAACGGCTTCACCGAGACCCGCCATGGAGGTGAAGCTCGGCATGATCTTTTTGTCAGGAGTGATGGTAAAGTCCTTTGCCTTTGCCTTATAAATGTCAAGAGGCGCAAACTCGATGCCACGGGCATACATTTCTTCACATATACGCATGTCGCGGAGACACACGGCTTCAGTGTTGGTAGGCTTCGGAATGTTTAAATACTGGTCGATATAGAACCTGAGTTTATCGATTCCTCCGCACATCTTGTCATAATCGAAGCCATCGGCACGGATACTGAAGTAGGCGGTGTAGTACTCTATAGGGTGGAATACCTTACACCAGGCAACACGCCATGCCATCATAACGTAGGCTGCGGCATGAGCCTTCGGGAACATGTACTTTATTTTCTTGCAGGCGTCAATGTACCACTGAGGCACATCATGATCCAGCATGTCCTGACACCATTCGTCCTTAAGAGGCTTATGCTTACGGGTGGCCTCCATGATGCTGAAGGATTCTCCCGGATCCATGCCCTTGTGCATAAGGTATACCATGATATCGTCTCGACAGCAGATCGCCTGCTGCAGGGTGGTTATGCCATCCTTAATGAGATCCTGGGCATTATTGAGGTATACGTCTGTTCCGTGGGACAGGCCTGAAATCCTTATGAGATCGGAAAAATACTTCGGCTTTGTGTCCTCAACCATCTGCATAGCAAAAGAGGTACCGAATTCGGGGATTCCGAGACAGCCCAGCTTCACTCCATGAATATCCTCCGGCTTAATGCCGAGGACTTCCGTTGACTGGAAGAGACTCATTACTTCCTTGCAGTCAAGGGGGATATCCTTAACGGGATCAATGCCTATGAGATCCTGGAGACGACGTATCATGGTGGGATCGTCGTGTCCCAGGATATCAAGTTTCAAAAGGTTATGGTCGATTTTATGATAATCGAAATGGGTGGTGATGATGGGGGATTGCATATCATTAGCCGGATGCTGTACCGGTGTAAATGTATTGATCTCCTCACCGTGAGGAAGTACTACGATTCCTCCGGGGTGCTGACCGGTGGTACGGCGCACTCCCACGCACCCCTGAACCAGACGGTCTATTTCTGCGGTTCGTTTTTCAATTCCCTTTTCTTCATAGTATTTTTTGACCATTCCGTAGGCTGTTTTATCTGCAAGGGTACCTATGGTTCCTGCCTTAAAGGTGTGGCCTTCTCCGAAAATGACTCCGGTGTAGGCATGGGCCTTTGCCTGATATTCTCCGGAGAAGTTAAGGTCGATATCCGGTTCCTTGTCACCCTTGAATCCAAGGAAAGTCTCAAATGGTATATCATAGCCCCAGCGATTTAACTCGGCTCCACACTTCGGACACTTCTTCGGTGGCATATCGCAGCCTGCCATACCCGAGTACTGCTTTACCTCAGGTGAATCAAAATCATACCAGAAGCATTCAGGGCAGACATAGTGCGGGCTCAGAGGGTTAACCTCTGTGATATGTGACATGGTGGCTGCGAAGGAAGAACCTACAGAACCACGGGAACCAACCAGATAGCCATCCTCGTTTGACTTGTCAACAAGCTTCTGGGCAATAATATACATAACGGAGTAACCGTTTGAAATGATTGAATTAAGCTCCTTTTCCAGTCTGTCGGAAACAATCTGAGGGAGGTCCGGTCCATACATTCTATGGGCGGTTTCATAACAGATCTCTCTCAGAGTTTCATCAGAGTTTTCGATAACCGGCGGGCACTTGTCGGGACGCACCGGCTTTATCATGTCACACATATCCGCTATGAGATTCGGATTGTCAATAACTATCTCCTTTGCTTTCTGCGGCTCAAGGTATGAGAATTCCTGAAGCATTTCATCGGTTGAACGGAAATAAAGCTTGGCATCACTCTCTTCTTCGTCGAAGCCGCGTCCTGCCTGAATGATGGTCCTGTAGATATCATCCTCAGGATTAATGTAATGACAGTCACAGGTTGCACATACCGGTTTTCCCAGCTGGTCCGCAATGGATATGATCTTATTGTTGTAATCTATAAGGTCCTGCTCTGTAGTGGCGGTATACTTTTCGTTTCCCAGCATAAAGCTGTTGTTTCCGAGAGGCTGGATCTCCAGGTAATCGTAAAAGGATGCTATATCAATCAGCTGTGCGTCGTCCACTCCGCGTATCATGCTCTGGAATACTTCTCCCATGACACAGGCGCTTCCGATAATGAGTCCTTCTCTGTATTTCCTGAGTAAGGACTTGGGAATACGGGGCCGTGACTTAAAGTAGTTAAGGTGACTTTCTGATACCAGGCGGTACAGGTTTATACGTCCGATGTCGTTTTTAGCCAAAAGGATGATATGGTAAGTGGGAAGCTTCATGACATTGGCAGCGTGGTCAAATTCCAGCTTGTCGATGTCTGAAAGCCTTGTGCAGCCGCGCTGCTTTACCATTTCTATCTCTTTGATATAGATTTCGGCAGTACATCCCGCATCGTCTACAGCGCGGTGATGATGCTCGAGGGAGACATTAAGCTCCTTGGCAACAGTATCCAGTTTGAATCTGTTGAGTTTAGGAAGCAGCAGTCGGCTGAGGCTCACCGTATCAATGATGGTAGGGTCATAGGAAAGCCCGAGGCGCTTTGCATTTTTGCTTATAAAGCCGGTATCGAAGGAGGCATTGTGAGCGACTATAACCGCGTCTCCGCACCATTCGAGGAATTTAGGCAACACCACTTCTATCGGATCGGCATCCATGACCATGGAGTCGTCGATGGAGGTGAGCTGTGTGATACGGAACGGAATAGGCACACCGGGATTTATGAAAACATCCATGCGGTCCACGATTTCATTGTTGTGAAGCTTTACCGCACCGATCTCGATAATGTGGTCGGTCTCGGCACTGAAGCCGGTGGTCTCGATATCGAAAACCACGGTGTCATGGAAAAGCTCCTGACCTTTATCATTGACAACTATGGTCTCCTGATCATCCACCAGGTATCCTTCACATCCGTAAATTATCTTGAAATCTTTATCACGGCCTATCTTTTTCAGATAAATGCTTGCGTCCGGGAAGGCCTGGACCACACCGTGATCTGTGATGGCCATGGCATTCATTCCGAAGGAAATGGCGGTATCGATATAATCACATACATCTGAGACGGCATCCATATCTGACATTTTTGTATGGAGATGGAGCTCCACGCGCTTTTCCGGATGGCTGTCGGTTCTTTTGGCGCGGGTTATCTGGTACTTGAGGATACCGTCGATAAAGCTCATTTCTACCTGCTTGTCAAAGGAGTCAAAGGAAACAGAACCCTTTATGAGAAGGTCTGTTCCCGGTTTGATAAATGAGGTTGCAAGCTCCATATCTTCGTCATCCACGAATATTTTGCAGGTTATGGAATCGGTGTAATCTGTGATGTCAAACTTAAGTATATTTTTGCCGGTTTTGGTATGAACCGGATCATGTACCAGGAAGATGGTTCCTGCCATAATAATGTTTCCGGATCCGGCGTCCACATCCTTGAGGGAAACAGGCTCTCCTTCAAAGTATCTTCCGTAAAGGACTTCGGCGTTTTCGGACATCTTAAAGGCGCGTTTTTTGCGCTGGAACTGGGTATTGCCTCCGCCGAAACGACTGCTGCCATTTTGAGAACCCTGGTTTTGAGTCTGATTTCCCCCGTTGGAGCCTGAATTCCGGTTTGCCATATTGAGGTCTAAGCTCATGCGGGCATTTTGAGCTTCCAGAGCTGCAGCAGCTGCATCACGTTCGTTGGCATTGGCAGAACTATCCCTGTCAGGAATTGCGAAACTGTCGGAGCCCCTCATGAAGCCTTCTGATTTCTGAAGTTCTGCTCTCCGGCGTCTTGACTCATCGGTGTCTCCCCTAAGCTCCGGAGGAATGTAGTTATAGCCGGGATCCTTTGATGCGGAACTCTGCTTTTCTTCATAAAGCATGTTAAGGTTAAAGGCTATGGAACAACGATCTTCAAAAAGACGTTTAAGGGCATGAAGAAGTTCCCTGCTGGCCTCTTTGTACAAGTGGGAATTTGCCACCTTGAGATCCATGGTGTCATCGTCCTTCCAGGAAATCTGACCGGTAGTCATCATGTTATAGAGGATGATGTTGAAGTTCCTGAGTTCTATAAGGATGCTTTCACGGTACATGTCAAACAGAGTTCTGGCATTGTACTGTGCGCTGAGACGGAAATTCTCCTTGATACTTACAGCTATTTTCTTTTTACCGAAAAGCTGGTCTTTGATGAGTTTTTCCATACGAAAAACAGTCCTCTTATCTATAAGATGAGGACTTGTGATGTAGATTCGTATCTGTGTATGATCTTTTGTAATGGTGACACGGGTTACAAAGGTGTCACGAAATAATCCCTCGAGGTCATCGCTGACCTCGAGAGTTTCAAATACTTCGAAAAATTTTTTCATTTTCTGGTGCACCGCCCTCGCATTCCACGGTATCTGCGGTACAGCCCCCTCTCTGATATAAAAAGTTCAAAGTGAAATACCGATACTTTCGGCATTCCCTGATGTTTAATGCATTAAAAAACTGTCACATCTTCTCGATCTCAGCCTTAAGAGTAGACAGAAGCTCTGCCTCCGGTACTTTACGGATGATCTCACCCTTCTTTATAAGGAGACCTTCACCTTTCCCCCCGGCGATACCGATATCGGCTTCCTTTGCTTCTCCGGGACCGTTTACAACACAGCCCATAACAGCAACCTTCAGATTCTTATAGTCATATTCCTCCACAAGAGTCTGTACTTCATTTGCAAGGCTTATAAGGTCAATGTTGGTTCTTCCGCAGGTCGGGCAGGAAACAACTTCTATGCCGCCGGTCCTTAGGCCAAGAGTCCTTAAAATAAGCTTTGCTGATTTGATCTCTTCTACAGGATCTGCGCTCAGTGAAACACGGATGGTATTTCCGATACCCTGACCTAATATCATGCCGAGACCTATTGAAGATTTAATGTTTCCGGACCATACTGTTCCGGCCTCGGTAATTCCTACATGAAGAGGGTGTCGGGTCTTGTCAGCAATAAGTTCGTGAGCTCTTGTACACATAAGAACATCCGAGGACTTAATGGAAATAACCAGATTGTCATAGCCCATATCTTCGATGAGCTTTACCTTCTGAAGTGCAGATTCCACTATTCCTTCGGCAGTGACATGACCGCCGTACTTTTCGATGAGATCCTTTTCAAGAGAACCGGAATTTACTCCCACACGGATGGGGACGTTGTGAGCCTTTGCGCAGTCAACAACGGCCTGTATTTTTTCGTTTGAACCGATATTTCCCGGATTGATACGGATCTTGTCCGCACCGTTTTCCATGGCAGCTATGGCCATCTTGTAATCAAAATGGATATCCGCCACGATGGGGATATGAACCTGCTGCTTTATTTCCTTAAGGGCCAGTGCTGCCTCATTTGTGGGGACGGTGCATCTGATTATCTCGCATCCGGCTTTTTCAAGTCTCAGTATCTGTTCAACAGTGGCCTTTACATCCTCTGTTTTGGTATTGCACATTGACTGGATCGCAACGGGATTGTTTCCGCCGATCTTTACGTTTCCAATGTTTACAACTTTAGTGTTCTCTCTTGGTAACATTTACATTAACCTCCAAGTATAGAAGCATAGGCTCCTGAAATGATATTCCAGATATCGTTTGACAGTATGACAAGCATCAGCATAAGTAAGGCTGCCATGCCGATCTGATTGATGCGCTCCTCGACGGAAAAAGGAAGCCTGCGTCTCGAGATCATTTCGAAAAGAATGAATATCAGTCGTCCTCCGTCAAGGGCTGGTATGGGCAAAAGATTCATGATGCCGAGATTTGATGACAGCATGCTTAAAAGTTCCAGGAAAACCAGAAAGGCATTAAAAAGACCGTATTCCGAGGACTTCTCAACAGTAGTACTCATGACGCTGACGGTACCAACGGGTCCCATGACTTCATTTCTGTGTACTCTTCCTTTGGCAATGAGTTTCAGGCTCTGGATCACGATGGTGAGATCATACCGGAATTCATAGTAGGAATACTTTATGAACTCCATGGGGGTTGATGCAAGCATCCGACCACCGTAAAATGCAAGCCCAAGCTTGTAAGCTTGCTGCTCTTCATTGTAGTAGGGCTTAAAGGTGATAGTTTCTTTTCTGCCATTACGGAGAACCACAGCGTCAAGCAAGGTGTTTTCATCAAAGTCCTCAGCATTGATATACATCCACATGAAAAGATCTCTGTACCCGGGCATTCTGGAAAGATGTTCTCCATGACGTCCCAGATATATGAGGTTATCTTCCTGCTGAAAACCGGCTTCTGCAGCGGGAACATTTTCAACTGTATCGGTTATATACAGAGGGTCGAAACCGCAGAAAAAAACGATAACTGCCGCAAAAACAGCAGCCAGAATAAAGTTGTTCATTACTCCGGCGATACAAATGAAGAATCGCTGTAGGGCAGGTTTCTGCTGGAAGCTGTATTTAACGATTTCGGATTTTCTGAAACGGACACCGTCATAGTCGATCCATGGATCACCGGTATTTTCCCGGTCCGGCAGTTCTTCCCCGAAAGACACAGAAAAATCTCCGGAACCGGCGGAGTCTTCTCCCAGCATGGCACAGCTTCCGCCGAGTGGCAAAAGCTTCAGTGAGTAACGGGTGTTGTTTTTTACCCGGCTTATAAGTCTTGGCCCCATGCCTATGGAAAACTCAAGAACACCCACATGGCATAGCTTGGCAGCAAGAAAGTGTCCGAGTTCATGGAAAAATATTAAAAAACTCAAGCCCAGAAGGGCGACAATTATTCCCAAGTTTATATCTCCTGTCAGCGTACTATTTTTGAGTTGGTTTTTACATAATCCCTTGCCCATTTCTCTATGGAAAGGATTTCTTCCACAGAGGGAGAAGCCACTACATGGGCTTCGTGGGCATTCATAGCTTCTTCGATAACATCGGCTATTTCAAGGAAATCTATCCGGTCTTCAAGGAACATAGCAACCGCTTCCTCATTGGCTGCGTTGTAAACAGTTGGCATGGATCCGCCTGTTCTTCCGGCACGGAAGCCAAGGGCGAGACCCTTAAAGGTATCCATGTCAGGGTCTTCGAAAGTGAGCTGACCTAATTTTGCCAGATCAAGTCGCTGATCCTCCGGAAGCGCCCGACGGTCAGGTGCATAAAGAGCATATTCGATGGGGATCCTCATGTCAGGAAGACCAAGCTGAGCCTTTACGGAGCCATCCACATACTGGACAGCTGAATGGACGATGGACTGAGGCTGTACAACAACCTTTATCATATCCACAGGAACATCGAAGAGCCAATGGGCTTCCAGAACCTCCAGACCTTTGTTTACCATGGTGGAGGAATCTATAGTGATCTTTCTTCCCATAGCCCAGTTAGGATGCTTAAGGGCATCTTCTTTTGTTTTACCCCTGAGTTCCTCCCGCTTTTTTCCTCTGAAAGGACCGCCTGAAGCAGTAAGAAGGATCTGCTCTATTCGGTTATGAGGTTCTCCCGTGAGGGACTGCCAAATGGCGCTGTGTTCCGAGTCTATAGGCTTAATGTCTATACCGCACTCTGCTGCCAGGGGCATGATGATGTGCCCTGCGCATACCAGGGTTTCCTTGTTGGCGAGAGCAACCTGTTTATGAGCCTTAAGGGCTGCGATGGTAGGCTGGATTCCTATCATTCCCACAACGGAAACCACAACCTCATCACAGTTTTCCATGGTTGCAATCTCGATAAGTCCTTCCATTCCGGAAAGAACCTTCACAGGTAAGCCGAAGCCTTTGAAGGTCTCAGCTTTTTTCTCGTCATATATGCAGACTACTTCAGGATGAAGTGCTTCTACCTGCTCTTTTAATTTATCAATGGAACCGTAAACAGCGAGACCTGTGACTACTATCTCCGGGTCACCATTTATGACATCGATAGTCTGGGTTCCTATGGAACCTGTGGAACCAAGTATTACCAATCTTCTCATAAACATTAATCCTCTTTCAGATATTTAAAAATGTTAAGGCAAAATAAACTGCAGGTGCAGTGAAAATCAGTGAATCAAATCTGTCCATGATACCTCCGTGACCGGGGATCAGGGTACCGTAATCCTTTACCTCATAATCCCTTTTGATGCCGGAAGCGGTGAGGTCTCCCACCATGGAGATGAGTGCTCCGATTGCGCAGGCAATGGCACATGTTGCTCCCGGGTTAAGGATATAGGTAAAACGGCTCTGAAGGATCGTGGCATAAACAAAACCAAGGAGCGCTGCTCCTATGACCCCTCCGACTGCTCCTTCCACGGTTTTTTTGGGACTCAGTATGGGAGTCATTTTGTGTTTTCCTATGAGCATCCCCGTGCAATAAGCAAAGGTGTCTGAACCCCAGCTGGCAATAAAAATGAGCCATACAAGATATACTCCGTCAGGCATGACACGGGTCTGATACAGATAACTCATCATGATGCCGGCATAGCAGACGCACATAAAGGCTTTTGCCACTGCTGTGATCTTATAGGTTGGATAAGTAATGACGTAAAAAGACATGAGAGCCATGAGACTCAATACCACCATAAGAGTGAAGTATTTGTCCAAATCAAACCAAACTATCACATAATAAGCTATGGTGGTAAGGTAGCCCACGAATCCCAGTGATCTTTTCTCTATTCCGAAAACCCTGTACAGTTCGAAAAGACCTATCATGGAAATGAGGAAGGTCAGAAGAAACAGGGGCAGACCTCCCATGGGCACTATTATTGCCGCGAGAATAACCAGAATTATACCGCTTATAAGTCTCGTGATGAAGGAACCGGGTTTCTTTTCATTATGATCTTTTTTTAAATTATCTGTAGCTGACATATGTATTCCCATTGATCATATAAGGTTCCGCAGGCTGCAATATGCAGAACGGCAGAACTTTATACAACAAAGACAGGCTTCTTTTCTATCGCAGGTGCGTCGAAATAAACTGTCGACGCATCGCGGGCAGGTAAGGGAATATCATTGCCCGAACCCGATTGGTAAAAGAAGCCTGAGTCAAAATCTATTTTTTTAATCTGCCGCCAAAACGACGTTCGCGGCTGTTGAAGTTATCGATGGCCTTCAATAACTCTTCTTTGTTGAAGTCGGGCCAGAGAACCTGAGTTATATAATATTCCGCATAGGCACTCTGCCAAAGAAGGTAGTTTGAAATCCTGAATTCACCGGAAGTCCTTATGACGAGATCCGGATCAGGCATCCCGCTTGTATCGAGATAACCGGAAAATGCCTGTTCTGTCAGAGCTTCTATCTCCTCCTCGGATTTTCCTTCTCTCAGAGCCTCAAGGGTATATTTTCTTACAGCCCGGACGATTTCGTCTCTTGAACCGTAGTTTACCGCAAAGACAAAAGTCATTCCCGTGTTCTGAGCCGTTTCCTTCTCGAGACTCTCGATGCCCTCCCGGATGTCCGGGGCAAAGCGGCTTCTTTCACCTATCATGCGGGCTTTGACATTGTGCTCATTTGCAACCTTAATAAGCTTGACCATATATAAACGGAAAAGCTTCATCAGGGCTCCTACCTCTTCCTCTGAACGTTTCCAGTTTTCTGTTGAAAATCCATAGACGGTCAGATACTTTACTCCGAGTCGTGCACAATCCGCAACGATGGTTTCAAGAGTTTCGCAGCCCTGCTTGTGCCCCATGGCTCTGGGAAGTCCCCGTCTTTCTGCCCATCTTCCGTTTCCGTCAAGAATAATGGCGATATGAGCAGGGATATTGCGGCCTTCGTTATTTATGATATCGTTAACGTTTTCCATATTAAACAGTTAAGAGTTCCTTGTTCTTTGCTTCAACAGACTTGTCGATCTTCTCGCACATGTGGTCTGTAAGCTCCTGAATATCCTTTGTTGCACGGGTAAGATCATCCTCTGTCATCTCAGATGACTTCTCGAGCTTCTTTGCAAGATCCATGGCATCACGACGGATATTTCTGATGGCGATCTTAGCCTCTTCGCCTTTCTTCTTAACATCCTTTGTGAGTTCCTTACGTCTCTCCTCTGTAAGCTCAGGGAAAACGAGACGGACAACAGTTCCGTCATTTGTCGGGTTGATACCGAGATCAGACATATTTATAGCCTTCTCAATCTCTTTAAGCAGGCTCTTGTCCCATGGCTGGATCTGAATAAGACGTGCCTCGGGAACGGAAATGTTACCTACCTGCTGAATAGGTGTCGGTGTGCCGTAGTAATCTACCATGATACGGTCCAGCACATGAGGGTTTGCACGTCCTGCACGGATAGTTGCAAGCTCTGACATGAGGTTGTCATGTGTTTTGTGCATCTTCTCGATATAAATGGTAAATTGATCATCCATAATTAAATCCTCCTGTTTAAACCCGGTGTTTCGGGATAATGTATATTTTTATGCTGTAACTCTGGTGCCGTTTATCTGTCCCTTGAGAGCATTGGCAATTCCGTTTTCTTCGTTAAGAGAGAAAATAGCCAGCGGCATATGGTTTTCCATGCAGATAACAGATGCAGCCAGGTCTATAACACCTAAACGCTTGTCTACTACTTCCTGGATGGAAAGTTCATCAAACTTCTTTGCATCAGGATTTATCTTTGGATCTGAGTCATATACCCCATCGATAGCCTTGGCAAGAAGTATTTCGTCACATTCCAGTTCAACTGCACGGAGAACTACGCCGGTATCTGTTGAAAAGTAAGGGTGACCGGTTCCGCCTGCGCAGAATACAACTGTTCCCTCTGCCATGGCATTGAGAGCTTTGTCTTTATTGAAAAGATCTGCCATATCCCCAATCTGTATCGAGGACATGACCATGGTTTTCATACCCTGTGTTCGGAATATTTCAGATACATATATACAGTTCATGACTGTGGCAAGTATTCCCACCTGATCGGCTTTATAGCGGTCTACAGCCTCGGACTGGCGGCCTCTCCAGAAATTTCCGCCGCCGATAACTATGGCGATCTGTACACCTTCATCTACTGCTGACTTAACTTCTCTGGCAACTTCTCTGATAGTATCATCATCAAAGCCGAAATGTTTTTCGCCGGCAAGGGCTTCGCCGGAAAGTTTCAGCATAACTCTTCGTTCATTTGACATAAAAATATCTCCATTCTGCCAATTCTCAGGCATATAGTAATGAAGGATGATCCTTCATACCTTTATATGTTATTTTAGACTAAAATAGGACAGCTTAAAAGTGCCTACATTAAGGTTTATTCTAGCATATTACAAAGTAAGGGGCAACAAAACAGAAAAATCCCCTGAGGCTTTTGCCTCAGGGGAAAACTGATTCTAAGTCTTATTCAAATGAACCGTACATGAAGTACCAGTAGCCGTATGGTGAATGCCATGTGCCCTTGAGATTTGGCTTCTGGAGCCAGAACTCATTGTAGTACGCAATAGGAGCCATAGCAGCATCATTAAGAAGAACCTGCTCTGCCTGATGAAGAAGATCGTAATGCTTGTCAATGTCAGTTGTGCTTCTTGCTTCATCTACAAGCTTATCAAACTCTGCTGATGAGTACTTACCATCGTTGTTTCCGTTGGTGGTCTCAAGAAGGTTGATCATGTTTGAAGGATCATCCCAGTCATATACCCAACCGTTACGTGCAACGTCGAAGTTGCCTGCACGACGGTCAGCTGTAACAGTCTTCCACTCCTGGATGTTTACATTCATGGTTAATCCAAGCTCAGCCCATGCAGACTGGAGATACTCGGCAACTGCCTTGTGGTATCCGGAATCATTTGTAAGGTAGTCAAATGCAGGGAAACCTTCACCATTTGGATAGCCTGCCTCTGCAAGAAGCTCCTTTGCCTTTTCAAGGTTGGCGTCGTAGTTCTCGATATCAAAGTGATCGCCGTACTTTTCCTTTGTTACATCTACAAAAGAAGAACCTTCAGCTGCATCAGATACGCCGGCACCTACAAAGTTTGTAGCAGGTGAATATGTACCCTGCATGATGGTATCTGCAACATACTTACGGTCGATGGCAAGTGAAAGTGCCTCACGCACCTTGGCGTCATTGAAAGGCTCCTTCTGTGTATTGAAGGTTACATAGTAAGTTCCCATAAGAGGCTCTACATGGAACTCTTCGTTACCATTAAGAGTAGGTATCTCTTCAGTAGGAACATCCTTAATCATATCAAGCTCGCCCTGGTTGTATGCGGTGTATGAAGTATTGGAATCCTCGATAAGATGCCATACAATCTTGTCGAAAGTGATGTTTTCTGCATCCCAGTAGTACGGATTCTTCTCAAATACGATCTGAGAACCGTCTGTGAACTCAGTCATATAATAAGGACCGTCTGTGATATAAGTTGCAGGATCGGTTGCCCAGCTATCTCCGGCAGCTTCGATGGTTGCCTGCTGTACAGGAACCATAACTGTAAATGCAGCAATCTTGTCAAAGTAAACACAGGGATTTGAAAGGTGAACAACAAAGGTGTTGTCATCGGTAGCTTCTACCTGAAGGGCGTCAATGTCTCCCTTTGAAGCTTCTTCATAACCGGCAACAACATTAAGAAGGTCATAGCCGTAAGGTGCAGCAGTATTAGGGTCTGCAACTCTCTTCCAGGAATAAACAAAGTCATTGGCTGTAAGAGCGCTTCCGTCTGACCATTTAAGATCAGGTCTCAGATGGAAAGTCCATGTAAGACCGTCCTCTGATTGTTCCCAGCTTTCTGCAAGACCTCCTACGATATCGTTGTTCTGATCGAACTTGAGAAGACCTTCAAAAGCATGAAGAATCATGTTTGCACCATCAGATGCAGAGTTAAGTGCAGGGTCGATGGTCTCAGGTGAAGGACCTCTCTGTACATTAAGTACCTTTTCGGCATCAGATGACTCTGAAGCATTGCCTGGCGCAACTGATTCAGGAGTGGTGGATGAACCACCGCAGGCTGAAAGCAAAAGTGCTGCAGATACAGCTGCTGCAACAATAGCGGTTAAATTCTTTTTCATAAATACCTCCGTTTTTCATTATATATTACTTCAATTAAGTTTATCCAGATGATGACATGCTGCATAGTGTCCTGGCTTAACTTCTTTGAATTCAGGTTTTGTCTGTGCACAGAGCTCGTCCGCATAAGGACATCTGGTCCTGAAAGGACATCCTGAAGGCGGATTCATGGGAGAAGGTACATCTCCGTTTAGGATGATACGTTTGGAAGCTCTTGCAGTTTTTGGATCTGCAATAGGTATAGCAGAAATAAGTGATCTTGTATACGGATGCATCGAGTGGAAAATGAGTTCATCGGAATCTGCAAGTTCCACCATGTTTCCAAGGTACATAACACCTATTCTGCTGGAAATATGATTTACGATGGAAAGGTCATGGGCAATAAACAGATAAGTAAGACCCATCTTCTGCTGCAGATCCTCGAACATGTTCACAACCTGTGCCTGGATAGAAACATCAAGCGCCGAAACCGGCTCGTCACAAACTATAAACTGAGGATCAACTGCCAGAGCCCGGGCAATGCCTATACGCTGACGCTGTCCGCCTGAGAACTCGTGAGGATAACGGTTTGCGTGCTCACTGTTGAGACCAACTGTTGAGAGAAGCTCAAGTATCTTTTCTCTACGTTCTGCCTTTGTCTTGTAGAGTTTATGTATATCAAGGGCTTCACCAACTATATCTCCAACTGTCATACGAGGATCAAGTGATGCGTAGGGATCCTGGAATACGATTTGCATCTTACGGCGATATGGAAGCATATCCGCTTTAATATTGCTTTCTGAGTTGAAAATCACATTTCCATCATATACTATTTTTCCGGAAGTAGGCTCTGTGAGTCTCAGAATGGAACGTCCTGTGGTGGTTTTTCCGCAGCCTGACTCTCCAACCAGACCGAAGGTTTCTCCCTTCTTGATAAAGAAGCTGACATCGTCAACAGCCTTAACTACTTTTTTTGTTCCTGCTACGGGAAAATACTGTTTGAGGTGGGATACTTCAAGTAAGATATCTTCTTTATTCATCAGTTTTCACCTCCTGCGTTTAATGCTTCCCTTATGACGATGCCATGGTCATCTGTGGAAACGGTGGTTTTTCCCATTTCGAAGTCTTCCTTCTGCTGAAGCCAGCATCTTGAATAATGAATGCCCTCATAGTTGTTTCTTAAAGGCTTCTTATCAAGACAAATCTTCATGCAGCTCTTACATCTCGGAGCAAAGCCACAGCCCTTTGGAGGATTAAGAAGATCCACAGGCTGTCCTTCGATAGGAATCAGTCTTTGGTACGTCTGTTCCGCAAGGTTTGGGATAGACTTAAGAAGTCCCTTTGTATATTCGTGCTTGGGATTATAGAAAATGTCGTCGGTGGTTCCGTATTCAACGATCTCTCCTGCATACATAACTGCAATATGATCGCACATGCTTGCAACTACACCGAGATCATGGGTGATCATGATGATTCCCATGCCAAGCTTTTTCTTAAGATCCTGCATAAGGTCAAGAATCTGGGCCTGGATGGTAACGTCAAGGGCTGTTGTTGGCTCATCGGCGATAAGGAGCTTAGGTTCACAGGCAAGAGCCATAGCGATCATGACACGCTGACGCATACCGCCTGACAGCTCATGAGGGAACTGCTTTAGGCGCTTATCGGGCTCATTGATACCTACAAGGGTGAGAAGCTCTTTTGCTCTTGCGGTAGCTTCCTTTCCTTTCTTATCGGTATGTAGCCTGATGGCTTCCTCCAACTGGTTTCCTATGGTCCAGACAGGGTTAAGAGAAGTCATGGGATCCTGGAAAATGATGGATACTTCCTGTCCGCGGATACGTCTCAGTTCCTTCTCTGTCATCTGATCAATGCGATGACCGTTGAACTCAACGGAGCCGCCCATGATCTTTCCGTTCTCTGCTGTAAGACCCATGATGGAGTAGGCTGTTACGGATTTACCTGAACCTGACTCTCCTACGATGCCGAGGACTTCACCCTCCTTCATCTGTATGGTTACATCATTTAAGGTCTTGACCTCTCCTGCAGGAGTGAAAAAGGAAAGACGTTCATGCTGTATATTTACTAAGTATTCTGATTCTGCCATGTTAATCTCCTTACTTTTGCTTCATCTTAGGATCGAAGGCATCACGAAGACCATCACCTAAAAGATTGAAGCTCAGGATAATGATAAAGATAAGTGCAGCAGGTGCGAAAAGCTTTTCCGGATAGGTCTGGAAGCCGTTGAGCGCAGCACTTGCAAGGGAACCCAGTGAAGGCATGGGAGCCTGAACACCGAGACCAAGGAAACTGAGGAAAGACTCAGTAAAGATAGAGCTTGGTATCTGAAGTGTTGTGGTAACGATAAGTGTTCCCAGACAGTTTGTGATGAGATGCTTTCCGATAATACGCTTGTCATCTGCACCAAGAGCCTTTGCGGCAGTAACGTACTCCGACTGCTTGAGAACCATGATCTGTGAACGGACTATACGTGCCATACCAACCCAGTAAAGGAGGGCAAACACTATGAACATGGAGATCATATTTGGTCCAAGCTTCTCTATCCATCCAAAACCCGGAGCTGCACCAAGCTTTTCCAAAGGGAACTTAAGGGTCTGGGCAAGAAGGATGATGATAAGGACATCAGGTACGGTATAGATGATATCGACTATACGCATCATGATCATGTCCACCATACCGCCAAAGTAACCTGCTATGGCACCGTATATAGAACCTATAAAGAGGATAAGGACGGAGGCTACGATTCCGACGGTCATGGATACTCTTCCGCCAACCAGAACACGGATCATATAGTCACGTCCGTTCTGGTCTGTACCCAGAAGATGAGGAAAAATATTTTCACCGGCAGCTATCTTCTGCTGCTCCATCTTTGAAAATGCCATGGGAGCAAGTCTTTCCGAACCCTTGATCTGTTCCTCGTATCCATATGGATAAAACATGGGAACTATGTAACAGAAAAACATGATTATAAGCACTATGGTAAGTGCTGTCATGGCAATCTTATTTCGGCGAAAACGCTGTATGCCGTCTTTGAAGAAGCTTACAGATTCACGCATGACATTTAATGACTGCTTCTCCTCTGTAGAGGCAGGAGCAAAGTCGTCAACATTGAGCTGAAGACTCAATGGGTTTTTAGCTTTATTTTCAGACATATGAGGAATTTCCTTTCGGTGGTTTAGCCTATCTCAAAACATCAGGTTTTAATCCTGAGGACAGGACTTTTTTATCACTTAAGTTTGATACGTGGATCGATAACTGCGTAAAGTATGTCTACGATAACATTCATGCAGATGACGAAGACCGCCAGGAATATGGTGGTTCCCATGATCATAGGATAGTCACGGGAGGTGATGGCTCCAACGAATTCAGAACCAAGTCCCGGGATATTGAAGATCTTTTCAATGATGAAAGATCCTGTCATAAGTGATGCAAGTAAAGGTCCAAGGTAGGTAACTACCGGCAGGATGGCATTACGCAAGGCATGCTTGAAAATAATCAGTAAGGTACTTACACCCTTTGCTCTTGCTGTTTTCATGTAGTCCTGACCGATAACATCCAGCATTGAAGAACGCATGAGACGTGCTATATAAAATGTCGGATAAAGAGCAAGTGCTGTTACCGGCATGATATAACTTTCGGGAGTTGTGAGTCCCAGAGACGGAAGCAGCTTGAGCTTCGTTGTAAATACATACATAAGAAGTGTTGATGAAAGGAACGAGGGTATGGCTATTCCAGCCGTGGACAACACCACCAGAATATTATCTACAAGCTTTCCCCTGTTAAAGGCTGCAACAGAGCCCAGTGGAACTCCGATGCAGACTGCAACAATAAGCGCACAGGCACCAAGTCGCGCAGAAACAGGGAACTTGGTCGAGATGATCTCAGCTACAGTACGACCTCTCTTCTTGAGGGACAAACCGAAATCACCGTGAAGAAGACCACTGAGATATGTTAAATATTGCTGCGGCAGCGGCTTGTCGAGACCGTACTTGGCTTCCATCGCAGCCTGAGCCTGCGGTGTGACCGCCTTTTCTGCCAGGAAAGGTCCGCCGGGAACCAGATTCATGATACAGAAAGTCAGAGTTGCGACAAGGAATGCCGTGACCACAGCCATAATTACTCTTTTCGCTATGTATTTTGGCATAATAAAAAACCTCCTTGATAATCAGACATAATGAGAAATATACATTATAGTTATCTCTATTTCAAGGATAAAATTTAATGGTTTAAAGTGTATGATGTTTAAATCACTAAATATGTTTGTTCACAACGGACAAACATTTGTCTATTGTACGTGTACACTAAAAAACAGAAGCTTTGATCGCTTGATATGAAATATTGATATGGTAAACAGCTTTAATATGAAAATATGCCAATATCAAAATGGTAAGTTTCTATAGGTTTAGTTATGTAATTTTGATCCACCCGATGTTCCAAAAAAACAAAAGCCGAAGCCTTGCCATATAGTCAGGCAAAGCTTCGGCTGAAACCGGATTAAATATTAAAATACTATACCTACGTATGTTAAGTGAAAGATGCGTCCTTGCATCATCAGTTATGGAATAACTTTGAAGTCTGGTACTGCGGTTCGCAGGTGACATTGATGCCAAGCTTCTTGAAGGTGCGGGCGTCTACTTCGGAAAGAATTACTGAGCTGTGTACCTCGCAGCCCTTAAGCTTTTCAAGCTGCTGCATGGCGATTTCTGCATTATTGTCTGTGGTTGCACAGATGGTAAGCGCAATGAGGATCTCATCGGTATGAAGTCTCGGGTTACGGTTACCCAAATGCTCGGTTTTTAAATGCTGGATAGGCTCGATGATCTCTCTTGAAATAAGATTTACAGAGTCATCTATTCCGCCCATTACCTTAAGGGCATTTAAAAGCATGGCTGAGCAGGCTCCAAGTAAGGTTGAAGTCTTTCCGGTTACGATGGTTCCGTCTGAAAGCTCGATGGCTGCTGCGGGCTCTCCTGTCAGCTCTGCCTTTTGCTTTGCTGCGGCAACAGCAGGTCTGTCATCGCTGGAAACATTGGCCTGTTCCATGAGAAGCTGAAGCTTGTCAACCACCTGCTGTGTACCGTCACCTTTACGGAGGTCACATAATGCAGTGTAGTAACGACGGATGATCTCCTGACGTGATGCATAGCTACAGTTGTCATCATCAACGATGCCATAGCCTGCCATATTTACACCCATGTCTGTAGGGGACTTATAGGGAGATTCACCGTAAATGCGCTGGAACATGGCATTAAGAACAGGGAATACCTCTACGTCGCGGTTATAGTTAACTGTGGTCTTGCCATATGCTTCAAGATGGTAAGGATCGATCATGTTTACATCATTGAGGTCCGCAGTGGCTGCCTCGTAAGCAAGGTTTACAGGATGCTTGAGCGGAATGTTCCAAATCGGGAAGGTCTCGAACTTGGCATAGCCTGCCTTAACACCATGCTTGTTCTCCTGATAAAGCTGTGAAAGACATACTGCCATCTTTCCTGAACCGGGACCGGGAGCTGTAACGACAACCAGGGAGTGGGTTGTCTGAATGTAGTCATTCTTTCCGAAACCGTCATCGGAAATAATGAGCGGAAGGTTTCCGGGGTACCCCTGTATGGGATAATGTCTGTATACCTTGACGCCAAGGCTCTCGAGCTTCTTCTGGTAGGCAACGGCACTTTCCTGACCGTCAAATCTGGTGAGTACTACAGAACCCACGAAAAGACCGTAGCTTCTGAAGGCGTCGATAAGGCGGAGTACATCCATGTCATAGGTTATGCCGAGATCTCCTCTTACTTTGTTTTTTTCAATGTCTCCGGCATTGATAACAACAACTATCTCAACGTCTTCCTTTAACTGGGTAAGCATACGGATCTTACTGTCGGGCTGGAATCCGGGAAGGACTCTGGAAGCGTGATAATCATCGAACAGCTTGCCTCCGAACTCGAGATACAGCTTGCCTCCGAATTTGGAAATACGCTCTCTGATATGCTCGGACTGCATCATTATATACTTGTCATTGTCAAAACCTTTTTTAAACATATTTGTGCTCCCTGAAAAAATTTAGACGAAAAATAACCTAAGAAAGTATAAATTTACTTAAATAAGATGTCAACGTGAGTTATGTACATTATATTGATTTTTCTTGACTGATTTTAATGCCTGTTTCCTTCAGAATATCTTTCGCTTATTTAGAAACCTGAAATAATAAAGCAGAAACAGGATTGATGTTGTCACCCAGGTCAGAGGATAACTGAATTCAACGGTTTCTATCCTGTGCCATACGGGTACGGCAAAGAATATCCATAAAACTCTCAGGATACAGATTCCAAATACTGAAATGATCATTGGTTTCAGGCTGTTGCCCATACCCCTGAGAGAACCGGATAAAAGCTCAATGGTCGTATAAGTAATGTAGAATGGTGATAGATACCGTATCATGGCGGTTCCGGTATTTATGACACTTTCGTCTGTGGCAAAAAGGTTGAAAGCAAGGAATCCCCATTTGTAGAGAATAAAGGTCATAAAGCCGGTGATGAGAGCCATGATGACAGCACTTTGCCTTATACACTGCCGTACTCTTTTATACAGCCCGGCTCCATAATTCTGCCCTACGAAGGTTGTTACTCCTATGCCGAACGAACTTGAGATCATCCAGTATACCGAGTCTATCTTGGAGTAGGCAGCCCATGCCGCCACTGCATCAGTCCCGAATTCGTTTATGGCTGTCTGGATAAAGACATTGGACAGGGAATACATGAGGGACTGGATTCCTGCCGGTAGTCCTATGGCAATGATACGAAGAAGCTGCTTTTTGTGGAGTGTCAGTTCTCCTCTGAACAGCCGGTAACTGCTTCTGGATCTGCTCAAAGTGTATAAAACCATCACGGCACTGATGAGCTGGCAAAGAATCGTGGCAAGCGCGACTCCCATAACTCCGAGTCCCATCTTAAGAACAAAGAAATAGTCAAGTATTATATTGGAAATGCAGGATACAACAAGGAATATAAGAGGCCGTTTGGAATCTCCCACAGCTCTCAGAATGCCGGCGCCCATGTTGTAAATGAGGTTTGGTATCATTCCCAGGGAATATACACGAAGATATATAATGGTGAGATCCAGAACTTCAGACGGGGTCTTCATCCATACACTGAAAACAGGCATCATGAAGTAACCTATCAGTGTAAGAAGTGCTCCGCTGATTATGGAAAGCAGCATGGCGGTGTGAACAGCTTTTCTGACGGAGTTATCCTTATTTGCGCCATAATACTGGGCCGTTACCACACCTGCCCCTGATGCTACGCCAACAAAGAACCCCACGAAAACATTCACCAGCATGGCAGAGCTTCCGCCAACTGCGGATAAGGCTTCCTTACCTACAAATCTTCCTACCACAACGGCATCCACCGTGTTGTAGAGCTGCTGAAAAAATGTGCCCATAATAAGAGGCAGCACATAAAGAATGAGAGTCCTCCATATCACACCCTGGGTAATGGCGTTATATGAAAGACTATCGTTGTTGGAAATAGTTTTATCGTTGGATTTCATTTTACCTGTTTGATGAGTTCTTTAAGGGTTTTTTCGTCGATTCCGTTTTCTGAGTAAATGGAATAAGCATTCCCCGCCTCTTTCCAGATAGCGTCATAGATTACGTCATCCTTAAGGCTGAGGTTAACTTCTTTGCCATCAATGGTTTTTGTTGTGCTGGTGGTATCAGCATCGTTAGCTGCTTCTGAAAGAAGGTCGGACAGAGTTTTACTGTCAGTGCCCTTTCTGATAATGATGTCATTACCGTCGGTGGTAATGTAATCTGCTTCCAATAGGGAACCGGCAATTGCCTTATAATAAGGCTCTACTCCGGATATATCTTCGGGGAACGTACCTTCAAAGCCTGCCTGTTTTGCTGCATCGGAAAGAAGCTGCATGGAGGCCTCGGGATTGTCCATAACATAGTTTACAAGGTTTGATAATATCCTTTTCTCTCTTTCTGTCACATTGATCTCGCCACTTTTAAAGCCTTCAGCTATTCCGGAAATGATCTCCTGAGTTAAGTCCTCAGATGAAACAGACTCTTGTGGAGTCTTGCGTTTTCCACAGGAACATATAGTGATAAGAGATAAAAGTATCAAACCGGTATATACAGTTTTTCTGAATTTTCTGATCATATTAATCTCCATTCTGCCTGCTTTATATTAGTCGGCGAATTTCTTTATCCTGCCAACATTACCGTCATCATGCTCTACTTCTTTTGAATAAAGATGAGCCACATAAATCATATCCGACACATCAAGCTTTCCTTTACTTACCCATTCAGCAAAAAGCATGAAAAATATAAGTCTAAGGCTGCGATGAACGAAGCATAATTCGTTTTCTATGTCACCGTCTGTAAGTGTATCGATAAAATATCTGAAAACAAAATATACTCCGGTTTTGGATATCCATTCATCAAGCTTTTCGGAATAAAGAGAGGTGAATTCGGGTATCCTGTCAAGTTTGGATGGATTTTCGGATAATTCCTTATAGTAAGAAAGCTTTTCGGACCATTCGTCATTAATGGAATCCAGGGATTCAAAAAGTATAATGAGCTCCTTGAAGCTTTCCTGAAGGAAAACCCGGGATTTATCCTTTTCCCCGGGATTTTCGCCCTCGGCATAAGAAACCAAAGCTCTTACTTCACGGAGCTTATCGTTAAAAGACTGGTCAGTATCCTGCAAAAGGGAAATGCATTTGTTTCTAAGGGACAGGATCTCAACAAGAGTATCCTGATCCTCTTCTGTCATAGGCTCTCCTTCCACCGGATTTTCAGACCGGACATATTCTATGACCGGGGTTTCTGTATAGAAGATCCTTCCGAGTTCCATACAGCTCAGACTCATATCGGTCTGTTCATAATTACCGATATCTATAAAATATCTTGGATACTCGGTACAGGTCTGACAAAGACTTTCCTCTCCCAGGTTGATGTATATATCGCATAAATTTTCTTTGTTCAAAAATGGACATCGTTTATTTTTTGTGAGTGGGAAATAACAGTCGTCTCCTTCCTCGCAAATATGGGCTTTAAGTCTTTTCCCAAATTCACTATCAACGCTTTTGTAGTATTTTGCGGACTCCGAATCTACATCTACTTCCCAGCCGGCGCAGCAGGTGTCCGGACATTCACCGCCGATACAGCGGAAACGTTCATAATATTCAGGATATTCCAGTATCATAATGTTTTTCGCTCCAGTTTACAGTTTGCCATGAGATTTCGCACGGCGGCCTTATACTCGGGCAGGGTCTTTGCCTTTCTTATATCCTTCATATATCTTTCTGAACCTGCAAAGGATTTGCTAAGCCAGCTCCAGTACTCTTTTACTTTGTATAAAAGATTTGCATCGCTGCCCATTTCGGGTATATATGATTCTATCAATGCTTCGTGAAAGGCCTTTATTTCATCAAGGGTGCAGGACTCTCCACCGTTAAGCTCTCTCACAAGAGATGGATTAATGAGTAAACCTCTGCCTATCATTACGGTATCTATCTCAGGAAACAATGCTTTCACCTTTTCGAAGTCCGATCCGGTAACAATGTCTCCGTTATACACAAGGTGATGTTTTGAATCTTCTATGAATTTCCTGAAGTAATCATAGTGTATCTCGCCTTTATAGAACTCCTTTTGTACCCGGCTGTGAACTATAACATCACAAAGTGGATATCTGTTGTATATGGCTATAAGCTGCCCGGATTCTGAAGGGTCATGTATGCCAAGTCTGGTTTTCACGGAAATGGAGACCTGCTTTTTGGCAGATGCAGAAGCATTATCGGAAGAATCATAGGATATATGATTTTTATCAAGGAGTTCAAAGGTTTCTTCCAGGAAAGCGTCCAGCCTGTCAGGGGAACGAAGCATTCCTGAACCCTTACCCTTGGCCACAACAGTACCTGATGGACAGCCAAGGTTCAGGTTTACTTCCTTATATCCAAGATCTGCCATCCTTTCTATAGCCCACACGAACATTTCGGCATTGTTGGTGATGATCTGGGGAACAAGGTCGGGCACTTTGTTAAGTGCGGGGTCAGTATCTCTTATATCTCTTGTTGTAAAAGAAAATGTATCGTTTGCCGAGAGAAAGGGCGTGTAAAAACGATCTATCCCCGGAAAACACTGTTGGAAGGCATTACGAAAAGGATATCCTGTAATGCCTTCCATAGGTGCAAAATGAAATTTCATATGATGATAGTATTAAAAATAAGAAATGTAGTCAGCATCAGGAACTATCATGATATAGCAGCCGTCATGACATTTCTGTAAAAGCGTAAGCATATCTTCTTCAAGCACTGATACGCAGCCGGCAGAGCCCCACTCGGCAGGGTTTTTACAATGAAGAAAAATAGCGGAACCGCGCTTGTATACAGTAGGATTGATATTGAAGCCGATAGCCATAGCGTATTTATAGCAAATCTCATACTTGATAAGGTGCTCGCCTCCGACGGGAGTTGCGCTCTCAACCCAGGTATTGTAGGTATCCTTCTCGCCTGACCAGTAGGAGTTTTCTGTTATCTCTCTCCAGGTCATGGCAGTTCCCGGGTTTGAACCGAATCCGAAGGCATGAAGTATGGGGAAAGAACCTATAGGAGTTGTTTCGTCTCCTTCATGTCTTTCGCTAAAAAGCTTTAGGCCTTTTCTGCCATAACCGCAGTAAACATCCATATCCTTGATCCAGCTTCCGTCAGACTGTTTATTCCATAAGGTGAGGTTGTGGTCCACCACAAGGATGATCTGGTCTGTTATCTGGGCAGTCTGACTTGATTTAAGCTTCTCGTATAATGCAGAGGTGTCTTCTGCAGGGATTTCACTGTTGATGATAGTACCGGCAGTTGAGGAACCGGTGGTTTCATTGATGGCAGCACCGTCGGAAGCATTTGCGGAACTGGTATATGCTGCAAGCTCTGATTCCGGCATACCGGGACCGAATTCTGCAAAAGAAGAAAATGCGGTGCAAATAATGGCAGTCAGTGTAAGGGCTGCGGTAATAAATTTTAAATCAAACCTTTTCATAAATCTCCTCTTTATTACATAACCTGTGGACGCCGGAAATACAGAGTCCACAGATTAAACTTAAGTCAGGGTCGGCAAAACGTAACCTTTTTAATAGTATGTGATTACAGGGATGCCTGCGTATACCAGTGAGTAAAGCTCTTTTGCTTTAGGAATAGGCATATTTACACAGCCGTGGGATCCGCTGTAACGGTAAATGGAACCACCGAAGCTTCCGCGCCAGGAGGCGTCATGGAAGCCGCAGCCATTATAGAACGGCATCCAGTAAGTAACAGGAGATGCATAGTCACGTCCGCGTAATACTACATTTTTTGCCTTATACATGACGCTGAAAATGCCTGTAGGGGTTCCTCTTCCGCGACTGGTGTTTCCGGTTACACAATCGGAAGTGAAAACAACATTTCCATCCTGTACGAAGTAAACCTTCTGGTCAGACATATCAACTTCCAGATAAGTATCGCCGTATTCGTTTCCTGAACGCTGGCAGCCGGAGGTTGTGTATACAGGTTCACGTTCTACCGGTAATCCTGAAAGGATATCCTCCTTAAGCTGTTCGATTTCCTTTTTCTTCGAAATGTTGTAACCGTAAGGGCCCTTGACATTAATTATACGTCCTGAAACAGTCTTGAAGCTTCTTGTGGTATAGGCAGTATCTGTTGAGGTTTTAAGTTCGGTAACATATTCATCTACCTTTTCTTCATTTAATGTAACGGTACCATCTTCCTGCTTGTCTAGCCATGGATAATAGGTATCTGAATTCAGTATGATCTTTTGATTTCCGAAATCGTAGGTTATGGAGGCAGCAAGAGCTTCGTTCAGGGTTGTGGCTCTCTGGTTCAGGAGAGTATCATTTGAACGGATATCTGCTGTCAGATAGCAGTCTTCATCTGTCAGATCTACAAAAACAGCCCTGTCGGTTATGGCATCCTCAATAACGCCTGTAACCTTTTCGGGATCAGGAGTGTCACCGTCTACTTCCGATGCTATGGTATAGCCGGCTCCGGGTATATAGGCTGTCAGAAAAGCATCAACAGGAGCATCTGTGGTTCCTTCCTTTGGCAAAAGATCATTGTTTATGATGGACTTTAATTTTTCTTCATCAAAGGAAACAGAATCGGGCTCTACAAAGTAGTTGCCCGGATTCAGCATATAGTAAGGATAGATTAAAGGATTCTGCACACGGATTTTATCTACAGGGAAAACTGCAGTGAGGTCAATGTCTGAACCTTTAATTGTTAATTCGTTTTTATGGATGTCTCTGACGGTGATGGCATAGGCATCCCTTTCCATTGCTGAAAGTCGTTCATTAAGTTCTTCCCTCGGAACCATGGAAAAATCTGCACCGTTAATAATGGTGCCCGGCATGATCTTGCCGGACATGTACATAGTACTTGCCAGATATCCTGCCAAAAGTCCGGCTGTGACTCCTAAAACGATACCAATACTTTTATCTTTCAAAACTAATCCCCTCCCTAAAGCTTTGTGATGTTTATATATGAGCTATGCATTCAAATGGAAATGCACTATAAATTCAAATAATTGATAAGATGACTATCAGTCGTAATCCACTTTCATGAGACATAACCCTTTTGCTTCTGCGGTATAGCCGGCTTTTTGACGGTCTTTGCTGTTAAGTATGTCTGCCATGGAATCCGGTGTTCTTTTTCCGAAGCCTATCTCCAGAAGCGTGCCTGTCATGATACGTACCTGATTTTGCAAAAAACCGGTTCCGTGAAAATAAAGTCGGATGTAAGGACCATTTTCAGTGATTTCTATATGGTCTATCACTCTGACAGTGGATTTCTTGAAATGTGAGTTACCGCAAAAACATTTAAAATCATGTTCTCCCAAAAGATATTCTGCAGCTTTGCGCATCGCTTCTATATCCGGCCTGCTGTCAAGGACCGTGACATATTTTCGTTCAAACACCGGCTTTTGCTCATCAAACCAGCAGGTATATCTGTAAGTCTTTCCGGTGGCCTTGAAACGGCTGTGAAACCGTTCTCCGCAAGGTTTAACCTCATTGATGCTTATATCATCGGGAAGATACCTGTTCATATAAGCTTTTATCCCTGTCTCTGTCAGGTCTTTTTCGGAATCAAGGATTACATTTGCGGTCATAGCTCTGGCATGAACTCCGGCATCTGTTCGTCCGGCACCTATTACGGTGATGGGAAAAGATGCAAAATCCTTAACAGAATAATCTTCTCCGTAAATCATACGGGTCAGCACCTGTTCCAGTTTCCCTTGTATGGTCAACTCTGTATTGGGCTGATGTTCCCAGCCGTAGTAACGGGAACCATCATAGCTAAGTGTGATTTTGTAGTTTTGCTTCATTACTATTAAAGATATGATCCTTTCAGTAAAGTACCCTAAAGGAACGTTCCTCTTTAATAACATTAATATTGCGTTCCTCTTTATCTGTAATCTCTATAAAACGCTGATTTCCTATTCTGTTCATGAATTCCTGGATGGCAACACTGGAACCCTGAAGCTCACAGGTTACTGATCCGTCGTCTTCATTTCTTGCCCATCCGGTAAGCCCCAGGGAACTGGCAAGGTGATAGGCGGTGTATCTGAACCCCACCCCTTGAACGGTGCCATAAAAAACTATGTGCTTACGTATGGCATTTCCGGCAGCAGGTGCTGCATCATCCTTTGAGGATGAGTTATCAAACTGATCAGAGTATTTTTTAAGGAAATCAAAAAGCATATTTATGACCTCATGTTTTACATGGTTTTTATTGTAGCATAAATATTAAACAGAAAAAATAACTGTAATATGTGGGAATTATGAAAATTGTTTAACGGAAGGCTTTAAGACAACAAAAGAGCAGGAAGAAAACTTCCTGCTCCAAACGTAAGATTATAAATTTTAGTTATACTAAAGACTATTGAATTAAGCCTTCTTAGCAGCAGCCTGCTGAGCAGCAACTTCTGCAGCGAAATCTTCGTTCTTCTTCTCAAGACCTTCACCAGTCTCAAAACGAACGAATGTTACAACCTCGATTGTAGCATTCTCAGCCTTGGCAACAGAATCAACATACTGCTGAACTGACTGCTTGCCATCCTCAGCCTTAACGTATGTCTGGTCAAGGAGACAGATCTCCTTAAGCTCCTTGTTGATACGTCCCTGAACCATACCTGCGATAACCTTCTCAGGAGCATTTGGCTTCTCGTTCTTAGCTGCAGCTGTAAGGATCTCAGTCTCGCTTGCAAGATAAGCCTGATCTACTTCTTTACGTGATGTGAACTTAGGCTTAAGAGCAGCAACCTGCATAGCGATGTTCTTTGCCATCTCTACAACAGCGTCATTAACAACTGTTGACTTAACCTGAAGAAGAACACCGATACGTCCGCCGCCGTGTACGTAATCCTGTACGAAACCATCGTTCTCTGTAAGCTTCTGGAAACGACGGATGTGCATGTTCTCACCGATGATTGAAATCTCCTCTGAAAGCTGCTCAGCAACTGTTCTTGAGTTGTCAAGATCCCACTTCTCAGCAAGGAAAGCGTCGATATCAGCTGCCTCTGAATGAAGAGCCTGTGCTGCTACCTCAGCAACATATGTCTGGAACTTCTCGTTCTTAGCAACGAAATCTGTCTCAGCATTAACTTCTACAACAACACCTGAGTGCTTGTCATCAGAAAGCTTTGTGAAAGAAACACCCTCAGCTGCGATTCTGCCGGCCTTCTTCTCTGCGCCTGCAAGACCCTGCTCTCTGAGGAAATCTACTGCCTTGTCCATATCTCCGTCAGTTGCAGCGAGAGCCTTCTTACAAGCCATCATACCTGCACCTGTCATGTCACGTAACTCTTTAACCTGAGCTGCTGTAATTGCCATTGTTGTATCCTCCTGGATTAATTTATTATGGAAGAATAATCTTCACTTATTGTTTTTAAAATGAAATGAACCCAGCATTTAGCAATCTATTAAATTGTCTAATGCTGGGTTTATGTGTTTTCTTAATTAAGCCTCTGCAACTACAGAATCGTCACCAGCTGTAGCAGCTGCTGCCTCTTCCTCAGTCATCTCGCCCTGCTTAGCCTCGATAACAGCATCAGCCATCTTGCCTACGATAAGCTTGATGGCGCGGATAGCGTCATCATTTCCCGGGATAACATAATCAAGCTCCTCAGGATCAGCATTTGTATCAGCGATACCGAAAAGTGTGATTCCAAGTGTGCGAGCTTCCTTAACGCAGATCTTCTCCTTCTTAGGATCAACTACGAAGATTGCATCAGGAATCTGCTTCATATCCTTGATACCACCGATGTTAGCCTCAAGCTTGTCCCACTCCTTCTTGATAAGAGCTACTTCCTTCTTAGGAAGAACATCGAATGTACCGTCCTCAGCCATCTTCTCGATCTCCTTAAGACGATCGATACGAGTCTGGATTGTCTTGAAGTTTGTAAGCATACCGCCAAGCCATCTCTCGTTTACATAGAACTCGCCGCAACGAAGAGCCTCTGACTTAACTGCATCCTGAGCCTGCTTCTTTGTACCAACGAAAAGAACAGTACCACCGTCCTGTACAAGTTTAACCATAGCGTTGTATGCATCGTCAACCATCTTTACTGTCTGCTGAAGATCGATGATGTGGATACCATTACGCTCTGTGTAGATGTAAGGAGCCATCTTAGGGTTCCATCTTCTTGTCTGATGACCAAAGTGTACGCCAGCCTCAAGGAGCTGCTTCATTCCAATTGCACTCATTTTAAATACCTCCTGGTTAAAATCTTCCACCTGAACGTGTGTGCTCACCGTCGTCGCCTGTATTCTCAGGTACCATTCCGGTTTTCGTTCAGATGTGCTTTATAATGTTACTTTTGCAGATACACAAAAGTCGCGCTTTTTAAACGCGACTTGTAATATAACATAGTATTTTATTTTGTGTCAACTTAATTTTGGAGGTATAAGTGACAACTTTGCAAGACCCGTAACAGTTCAGACGGTGGGCCGGCTTGAATCGGAAGCTTTCCGGTCAGCACATGATCTCGCCGTCCTTCTTCTCCCCTGCTGTTGCTTCTTTTGGTTTGTTCCAGGTCATGTAATTGCACTCCGGATAATTTGAACAGCTGTAGAAAATACGTCCTTTCTTGGAACGGCGTTTTACACATTCGGAACCGCAATCCGGACATATAAAGCCGGCGTATTCCACATAGGGTTTGGTGTTCATGCATTCAGGGAATCCCGGACATGCAAGGAACTTA
This sequence comes from Oribacterium sp. FC2011, assembly GCF_000701645.1. NCBI lineage: Bacteria > Bacillati > Bacillota > Clostridia > Lachnospirales > Lachnospiraceae > Oribacterium > Oribacterium sp. FC2011. Next base: position 12,022 of record NZ_JNJM01000014.1, on the reverse strand, counting down.
CCGTGAGGTCCGTACTTGATAACCATCCTGCGTCCGCATTTGTCGCACTCGATGTCTGTTTCTTCATCACGGATGGTGATCTTTTCAACCTCCTGATGAGCCTTTTCAACTGCCTGTGACAGATCCGGATAAAAATTCTCAACCAGGGTCTTCCAGCTGATGTTGCCGTTTGCAACAGTATCCAGAAGTGATTCCATGTTGGCAGTGAAAGCTGTATCCACAATGGTCGGAAAATTCTTCTGCATCATGTCATCTACAGCCTGTCCAAGCTCTGTGACGAAGATATTCTTCTTTTCCTTTGTGATATATCTTCTTGCCAGCAGTGTGCCGATGGTAGGAGCATAAGTAGAAGGTCTGCCGATACCGTCTTCTTCCAGTGTCTTTACAAGAGAAGCCTCTGTGTAGTGAGCAGGAGGCTGGGTAAAATGCTGTTCCTTATCAAAACTCTGGAAACTGAGTTTTTCGCCTTCCTTCATTTCCGGAAGGGATACATCCTTATCGGCCTTATCCTCTTCTGACATGTATACAGACAGGAAACCGTCAAACTTAAGCTTTGATCCGTTTAATGTAAATACATAACCCTTGGCATCAAGCTTTACGGATTCGGTGTCGTAAACTGCAGAAGTCATGCGGCTTGCGAGAAAACGCTTGTATACAAGAGTATAAAGACGGGCTTCATCTCTCTGGAGCTTTGCTTTAGCCTCTTCCGGTGTCATGTCAAGATCTGTAGGACGGATAGCTTCGTGAGCATCCTGGATCTTTACTTCCGGTTCCTGAGGCTTGCGGGCATCCTGTGAACCGCCGTTTACGTATTCCTCACCGTATTTATCGGATATGAAGATTTTTGCAGCTGCATCGGCTTCAACCGAGATACGGGTACTGTCGGTACGAAGATAGGTTATGTAACCATCCTCGTAGAGAGTCTGGGCAAGCTTCATGGTTTTGCTTGTTGCAAATCCGAGAGACTTGGCTGCCTCCTGCTGCATGGTACTTGTAGTAAAAGGCAGAGGGGCTTTCTTTCTGCGTTCGGATTTTTTGATATCGGAAATAGTGAAATCTGTTTTACCGATATGCTTTATGACATCGTCAACGGACGCTTCATCCGGCAGAGGCATTTTTTTATCTTTGCCGTAAAAGGCTGCAGTTAATTTCTTTTTGCCATGAAGAAGGTGGGCATCAAGTGACCAGTACTCTTCAGGTGTGAAGGCTGCAATTTCTGCTTCACGGTCGCAGATCATGCGAAGCGCTACAGACTGTACACGTCCTGCGGAAAGTCCCTTACGGATTTTCTTCCATAATAAGGGACTGATGGTATAACCCACCAAACGGTCTATGACTCTGCGGGCCTGCTGGGCATTAACGAGATCCATGTCAATATCTCTGGGGCTCTTGATTGCATTCTTAACCGCATTCTTTGTTATCTCGTTAAAGGTGATACGTGATATTTTGTTTCTGTTGGAAGCATCCTTATCAAGCTCGTTTTTGAGATGCCAGCTGATGGCCTCTCCCTCGCGGTCCGGGTCAGTTGCGAGATATATTTTATCGGCTTTTTTTGCTTCTTTTTTCAGCTTTGAAAGAAGCTCACCTTTACCGCGGATGGTTATGTACTTAGGTTCGTAACCATTCTCCACATCTACACCGAGAGAACTCTTCGGCATATCTATGAGATGACCCATGGTGGCATCCACGGTATAAGTTTTTCCAAGAAATTTTTTTATGGTCTTTACCTTTGCAGGAGACTCAACGATGATTAAGCTATTTGACATCTATGAATTACCTTTATATGTATTTATGTGATCAGTCGAAGTTCTCCGGAAGCTCAAGAGTATGCTCTGTATTAAGTTTCTTACAGATCTCAACGAACTTATCAAGAGGAACATTCTGAACCTGCTTGTTGGTTCCGCGGATATTGATGGAAACAGTATTCTCCTCAGCCTCCTTATCTCCGAGAACCAGGATATAAGGATCCTTAAAGTTCTTGAAGCCCTTGATCTTGGTCTTCATATTGTTGTCTGAGTAATCAGCCTCAACACGAACGCCTGCTGCTGTAAGAGCCTCTTCAACCTTCTTTGCATATTCATTGTGGTTCTCACGGATAGGAACGATACCTACCTGATATGGGTTAAGCCAGAACGGGAACATTCCCTTGAAGTTCTCGATGACAATACCGATGAAACGCTCAAGTGAACCGTAGATGGCACGATGGATAACTACAGGCATAACAGACTCACCCTGGTCATTGATGTAGGTGAGACCGAAGTTGTGAGGAAGCTGGAAGTCAAGCTGGATAGTTCCGCACTGCCATTCTCTTCCGAGGGCATCCTTGATCTGAAGGTCGATCTTAGGACCGTAGAATGCACCGTCGCCTTCATTGATCTCGAATCCGTTCTCGCCGTACTGCTCTGTAAGGATCTCCTTAAGGTCAGCTTCAGCCTGGTTCCAAACCTCGATGTCACCCATGAAGTCATCCGGACGTGTTGAAAGCTCTGCACGGTAGGTTACACCAAAGGTTGTGTAAATCTCATCTGCGATTGCAATGATATCCTTGATCTCGTCCTTGATCTGAGATTCCATTACGAATGTATGGTCATCATCCTGACGGAACTCCTGTACACGGAAAAGTCCGTTCATCTGACCTGACTTCTCCTTACGGTGAAGAACGTCGTACTCGCTGTAACGGATTGGAAGCTCCTTGTAGGAACGGTTCTTGCGCTTGAAGGTCATCATGGCATTGGGACAGTTCATGGGCTTTGCTGCCATGGTATCAAGGTTCTCACGGTTGTAAACAACGGAACCTGCCATGATCTTTACAGCCTTAGGAGCCTCTTCCTGATTCTTAAGGTTCTCGATAACGCCATTGATATCAGCGTCTGCTGCGAGGTGACCCTCGATACCGGGAACTATGAACATATTGTTGAGATAATGTGCCCAGTGTCCGCTGATGAGCCAGAGCTTCTTGTTGTTGATAAGCGGAGCTGAGATCTCTGTATATCCGTGAGCCTTCTGAAGCTCGCGGCTGTACTTAAGGAGAGTCTGATACATTACCCATCCGCGTGGGAGCCAGTATGGCATACCGGGAGCGGTCTCGTCAAACATGAAAAGCTCGAGCTGAGCACCGATCTTCTTGTGGTCGCGCTCTCTTGCTTCCTCGATCATCTTGATGTGCTGCTTGAGCTCATCCTTGTTTGGGAATGCATAGAAGTATACTCTCTGAAGCTTGTCTCTCTTCTCGTCGCCTCTCCAGTAAGCCATGGAAGCTGCGTGAAGCTCGAAGGCTGCGCTCATAAGCTCCTGTGAATTGTCTACGTGAGGTCCGCGGCAGAGGTCAACATAATCTTCGCCTGTATAGTAGATGGTAATGATTTCGTCCTCAGGAAGATCATTGATAAGCTCGGTCTTGAACTTCTGATCCTTGAAGATGTCAAGGGCTTCAGCCTTTGATACTTCCTTACGGGTCCAGTCCTCTCTTCTCTTTATGATCTCGCGCATTTTGTTTTCAATCTGCTTGAAATCCTTGTCGGTTATTGTCTTACCCTCGGGTAATGCAAAGTCATAGTAAGCTCCGTCTTCGATCTCCGGTCCGATTGCATACTGTACTTCTTTGCCGTAGATTTCGATGACAGCCTTTGCAAGGATGTGTGCAAGAGAATGACGATACACCTTTAAAATCTCTTCTTTTTCCATTTTGGTTCTCCTTTGTTTAGACAGAAAAGCTCTTTGGGGAAGCTTTTTTTATAATGAAACGTCCCAACCCATGACTGTAGTCATAGATTGGGACGATAAGTTCGCGGTTCCACCCAAATTGCTGCTGCGTTATACAACAACCACTTTTTCTGATTATAACGTGATCAACGGGTCTGATTAAAGACCTCTCGGAGGTGGTTTTCACGTTTTCTTCTGCGAAGCCTCGCACCAAACGGCTCCTCTCTGAAGCAGGCTGAAAAAGCTACTGTCCTCGTCAACGATTTAAGGCACTTCCGGTTCGGAAGTTAAAATTTAAAGACGGCACTATTCTATTGCTCTGAAAGAGTCTTGTCAATAATTTTCATTTATAACGAGATTTTTCTTCTGTAGAATCCTGTTTTCGTGCATTCGGAGAAACCTAGGATTTCAAGTTCCAGTAGGACTGCGGTCAGCTCCGGGACGGGTAGTCCGCATTTCGGGACGAGGGTGTCGAGATGGGCGGCGTCGGTTTCCAGGATGTCGTAGACAGCTTTTTGTTTTGGGCTCAGTACGGAGGTGTCTTTTTCAAGGATCAGCTGCTCGCCTTGGGTTTTCAGGTGGAGGTACTCAAGGATGTCTTCGGGGGAAGTCAGGATTTCGGCACCTTCTTTTATGAGTTGGAGACAGCCTTTTGACAGGGGGTCGGTGATGCGTCCGGGAAGGGCGAAGACTTGTTTACCCTGTTCGAGGGCGTTGTTTACGGTGATGAAGGTACCGGAGCGTTCTCTGGCCTCAATCACTATTACAATGTCGGAAAGCGCGGATATGATTCTGTTTCTGGAGGCGAATTGTTTTGGAAGCGGAGGTGAGTCCAGTGGGACTTCCGACATTATTCCGCCGCCATTTTTTAATATTTCATCGTAAAGCCGGTAGTTTCTTGCGGGATAACAGATGTTTATTCCGCAGCCGAGAACTGCATACGTGCTTCCTTTTCCGTCAAGAGCGCCCCACTGTCCTGCGCTGTCGGCTCCCAGGGCCATGCCACTGACGATGCCTACGCCCCGGGATGCAAGCACTCGGCCAAAAGTCCTCGCCACATCTATTCCGTATTCCGTTGAGGTTCTGGAACCGATGATGGCAACCGTCGGCAGGTCGTCTGGAGGCAACTGGCCTTTTATATAAAGTGTAGTCGGTGGATTTTGTATCTGGCGTAATCTCTCTGGGTATTCTCTGTCCAAAGGTGTAAGTTCCCGGATTTCATTTTTAAAATTAATGTCCTGAGCTGTCATAGGCTGAACCCCCTTTCAAGCAGTTTTTTAGATTCAATTACGGAAGTTCGACCATGCTTTGTTGTGGTACGGGGGTTTGATCCTGATGGTCCGTCGTATCCTGACGGTTTTGTGAATCCGTACTTGCTTTTAGCCCTGGAGGTTATGTTAGAGAATTTTTTTCCGCCGTTTCCCGAAGGGATCGGATGTACACATTCGGTCTCAGCAGCACCGTACAGGTGATCCTCCAGTCCCCGGTAGCTTACAGCTTCGCTCAGATGGCTAATGCTTATGTCCTCCGCTCCCTCAAGGTCCGCTATGGTTCTGGCTACTTTAAGTACCTTATGATAGGTTCTCATGGAAAGGGATTTGAGCTCAAAGATCTTTCCTATGAATCTTTTACTCTCATCATTCAACGGGCAGAACTTTTCTATATCTTTTGCACCCATGTCAGCATTAACATGAAGGTGACTGTAGTTTTTAAATCGTTCTTTCTGGATAGCCCGGGCTTTTTGAACCTGCTTCCTTAATTCTGCGGAGCTTACGGAGGCTTCAGTGCTGATAGCCTCTTCGAATGTTACGGGGGAGGCTTCGACGCAGAGGTCGATTCGTTCCAGAATGGGTTTGGATATGCCTCTCTGATAGTGCCGGATCTGGTTTTCGGTACAGTGGCATTTGTTTCTGTCCGGGTAATAACCGCAGGGACATGGATTCATGGCTGCCACCAGCATACAATCTGCCGGGTACAGGAAGCTGCCGTTCAGGCGGTTTATGACCACCTTTTTTTCTTCCAGAGGCTGTCTGAGGGCTTCTATTGAAGATTTTGAAAACAGGGGAAGCTCGTCCAGAAAAAGTACGCCCTTTGACGCCAATGCTATCTCCCCGGGCACAACGCCTGAGGGTGAGGAACCGCCAACGAGAGACGGCGTGGTAATGGTGTGATGAGGTGTTCTGAAGGGACGACGGTTCATAAGAGCTGAACCTTCGGGAAGGAGTCCTGCTATGGAATAGACTTTGGTGATTTCGATATTCTCTTCTCTTGTTAGTTCGGGAAGTATGGTAGGGATTCGTCTTGCAATCATGGTCTTGCCGGAGCCGGCGACTCCTGAAAGAAGCAGGTTATGTCCGCCTGAAGCGGCGATCAGTGCTGCTCTTACCGAAAAAGACTGGCCGTGGATATCTGAAAAATCCACATCGTAAGACTCTTCGGATTTTTGTATCATGGGTGTTTCCCTGGGATGATTTAAAAAGCTTTCTCTGCTTGCGATGATGGTGCAGAGATCAATGAGGTCCTCCACACCAAGGATATCCATCCCGGAGACTACCAGAGCTTCCTGGATATCAGCTCTGGGGACAACGGCGCCTTTTAAGCCGGCTTTTTTCATTTCTGTTACGATGGGCAGGATTCCGTTAACATGTCGTATCCTGCCGTCCAGGCCCAGTTCTCCCACAAAGCCATAATCGTCAAGGGAGAAATCATTATCCAGAAAGATTGATTTAAGAATGCCGGTGGCTATGGCAAGATCAAAATGGGTTCCATCCTTTCGCCGGTCTGCAGGCGCAAGATTTATGGTAAGCCTTTTAGGAGGAACATTTATACCGGCATTTTTGAGAGCTACCTGACAGCGGTCCAGAGCCTCTCTCACCGAGGCGGAAACATTGCCGACGATTATGGATTTTGGAAGGCCGTCGCTTTCGTCCACCTCGACAGATACAAGGAAGCCATCCATGCCGGACAGACCGGCACTGTTTATTTTTGCTAACATTTAACCTCTTTCCGAGGAATATGTTTATAACCAAAAAGAAAATATCACATAATTAGGAAAAGTGTAAGGTCTGAAAATAGACTATAACATCGTCGGGTTCCTTTTTTAAAACCGGCTGACTTCGCCGTTAAAAACTAAAATCCGATTCCTAAGGGGCACCAGGGAGTCGGATTCTGATTTTTGACGTTTTGGCTCTATGCTTTTGAAAAGGTATTTGACGGCTCTATCAAAAACTCTTTCGGTGGTTCTGCTGTCAGTGTTTTTCCTGCCAGAGGTTCCAGTACGCCACTAAGATCTTCCGGGAATTTGAGTTGCCAGGAATGCAGCAGCTGATGATCCAAAGAATACTTCTTTTTGTAATAACTGTTCACTTTTGGGTCACCATACTTAGGATCTCCGATTATGGAGTGTCCTATGGAAGAAAGGTGTGCACGGATCTGGTGAGTTTTTCCTGTTATCAGGTGAACCTTTAAAACTGTATATCTGTCGGTGATTTTCAGCGGTTCATAGGCTGTATTAATCTCTGATGAGTTTTCGAAGCGCTCTTTCTTTATCACAACCTTGTTGAGCTTCTCATTCTTTGAAAGATATCCTTTTATTGTCTTAGCCTCTTCCAGTCTTCCGTTAACGATGGCAAGATAATATTTCTGTGCGGTACGTTTTCTCAAAAGCTCCGCCAGACTTTGGAGAGCCGGCAGGGTCTTTCCGAAAAGAATGAGTCCGGAAGTGTTTCTGTCAAGACGGTTTGCGATACTCGGCTTGAAGGTCTCAAGCTGCTTTTCGGTGAGCTCACCTTTTTCTATGAGATACATGAGGCAGAGTTCATTAACGGACAAATTGCCTGAGTCATCGCTCTGACTGATCCAACCGGCCGGCTTATCGATGACCAAAAGATGTTTATCTTCATATATTACGCGTTGCTTGAGAAGGTTAAGCTCAGAGCGAATCTCCGGAGTTATCCTGTAAATAGATTTTTTCGGAATGCCGGTTTTATGATCCTTTTTCGCTGCGCTATTTTCGTGTGCTCCTGCTGCAGTTGTATCTTTTTCGGCAGTTCCTGTTACACCGGTCCCTTGTTTTCCGCCGGTCATAATTGCAAAGGTTTCATCAGAGAAATATATCTTTACGGAGTCACCCTCCTTAAGGATTTCTTTCCCTTCTGCTTTTTTATCATTTAAAACGATATTCTTTTTCCTCAGCATCTTATATATAAAGCTTGTGTTGGCGTTGGACAGATATTTATGCAAAAGCTTATCGAGACGCTGTCCGGATTCGTTTAGGGATATATGTAATTCTTTCAAAACTAACTCCTTTGGATGTTTAGGTTCGTCATCTGCCTATAGGCGCTAATCTGCGGTTTTTGGCATAGAGACATTATGAATCCATGCAGCTAATGCTTATTTTTTGATCTGGAGAGGTGATTTATAGCTCGCAATGCAAGAAGTATGAGTGGCACCGGTGTGATCTTGGAAAGGATCATGACCAGCTTCATGCCCATACCATAGACTGAAATATCTGCTTTGTTAATGCTGTCAATAAGTGCTTTTTTGCAAACTTTCTTTGGGTTTGCCATGAATAAATACTTGTAAAACGGGATTTTGCCGGTGGTTTCGGCAATGTCAAAAAATTCGGTTTTGACAGGCCCGGGACAAATGGCCGTTACATGACAGCCTGTACCCCTTAATTCTTCATTCAGGCTTCTTGAGAAACTGAGCACATAACTTTTTCCGGCAGCGTATACTGCAAATGCCGGCTGAGGGAGAAAGGCAGCGCTGGAAGCAAAGTTTATGATTCTTGAATTATCCGACATATAAGGAAGGCTCAGCTTGCAGATGCCTGTAAGGGCACGGACATTGAGATCGATCATCGAAAGCTGATCCTTAAGGCTGAGATCCCTGATATTTCCGATCTTTCCGAAGCCCGCAGCATTAACAAGAAAGACGATATTGGGCTTTTCGCCGGATAAAAGTTTTTTATATTTTGAAAGGAAGTCATTGCTTGTCAGATCCTCATCAAAAATTCTGCAGGGCTTTCGAAGGGTTCTTTTTAAAGCCTTAAGTCTCTCTTTGCGACGCCCAAAAAGCCAGTATTCCTGAATGTTTGGTATTTGTTTTTTTATTTCGATTGCCATGCGGCGTCCCATGCCGGAGCTGGCACCGGTAATGATTGTAACATTCATGATGAATCCTTTCCTTATCTAAAGACACCGGGAAAGTTTAAGATGATTATATAACTGTGCAAGGGTTCCCGGATCAAAATACAAGCCTGTAATTACTCATTGATTATTATATAGAATAATGTTTGGCACATCTACACGTGATGAGGCATTGCTTCCAGGATATTATGTATTTTATAATATCAAACAAATACTCATAAGGAAAAGAGGACATAATTTGTGAAAAGGAAAAATCAGAAAATGGAGTCATCCAACGGCGGCAAACAGACAGGAAGCGTCGGCAGAATGGTCATGACCTCGATTCTCTGTTTCTTAATCGCTTCAGGCATGGCAGGTTGTGACGTGATAAAGTCACAGGAGACAGACTCACAGACGGAAACAACGAAAGCCGGCAGATCTGATAAAAGAAAAAAAGTCGATCGCTCTCGTAAAGAAACATCAGCTGTCCGGAAGTCAGGCTGGATCGATAAAGAGGATGGCCGGCACTACTTAGGTGAGGACGGAAATCAGATAACCGGCTGGATTCTGCTGGACGACAGCTACTTCTATCTGGATGATGACGGTGTAATGCTGAGAGGATGGCAGGAAATCGATGGAAATTGGTATTTTCTGGACGAAGACAACGGTTCCATGCATCACGACGTTTGGTCCGGAGAATATTATTTGGGAAGTGACGGCAAAATGCTCACAGAATGCATTACACCGGACGGTTTCATCGTGGATGCGGAAGGCCTGAGAATCTCACTGGATGAGCTTTTCAACAGAAAAAAAGCTGAGCTGGATGCCGAAGCAGAAGCAAGTGCACGTGAGACCGAGTATTATTATAATGATTTTTATACAAACGGATATGGTCATTATGAATATTCGAAGGTAGATATAGACAGAGACGGTTTCTTCGAACTGGTGGCAAACATAGCATATATGCAGCATGCGCAAAACTGTCGCGTTTTCTCCCTGCGGAACGGCAGTCTGAAGGAGCTTGAAATAGAGTCCTCCCAGGGCAGTGTGGATGGAACGGGATATCTGAATTCCAGAGGATATTTCGAGATTGGCATGGGAACCAGATCCTCCGGATATGATGATTACCTTGTGATAAAGGGTGATAAGCTTGTACTTATGCACACCCATGATTATGATAATTACAACGGTATGCGCTATGTTGGAGATGTACCTGAACCTGTGTGCGATTTCGACGCAGCGATTTATCCGGACCAGTTGATCCGTTTTAATGACTCGGCAAAGCAGTACGCGAATTACACGCTTGAGAGTTTGCAAGGCATGTTTGGAAGCTATAAGATTGACTGGGAAACTTATGATGACCCGGTATGGGATCAGCTGCTCTTCGGAGATGGTGATTCCGAGTATTACGCCTTTGATGGGACCGATCTCATATTTGATATCTATTATGGAAATGTGTGTGGCGTCTGCAGCAAAAACCCGCATCACTTCTTTGATTACTATGGTGATCTGACTATCCGTCATGTCACGGCTCCTTATGAATCAGAGGATTTGGAATCGTATGCAATATATGCACCGGAACTCGCTTCTTCTTATGCACGTAAGCGTGTGTACATTCCTGAAGCACCAGGTGGATTCGTTGATGTAGATTACTCGATTACTGACGGAAAGGTAACTGCAGTTTATATGTGGCTTGGCTAAGGAATAAGACTGTGACTGACAAGGAGACTAGCAATGAAGAAAGAGAATGATTTGATATTCACCGGATGTTCAGGACGTAATACACTGAATACGATGAGGAATCTGTTGATAATTATTTTATGTCTCTGTGCTCTTTCGGCAGGTCTGACAGGCTGCGCTAAAGTGAATGTTACAGAGGAGAAAGATTATACAGAAACAGAAAATGACGACAGTCAAACTTTATCTGAAAACATAAATGAAGACGACTACACTCAGGAAGAAATAGACGAAAGGAAATATAAGGACACGTATATTCAGGTCGAAGAGCCCACGGGCGCAGCATCAAAAGGAAAACCTGTACTGGCGCCCTCCATGGTCTGGGGTGAAGAGGATGCAAAACTTTGGAAAAAGGTAGTGGAAGGAATCCACATCGAAAGAATCACTGACGATAAGGCATTTTATGTCTCAGATATCACAAGTGCCGGTGGCGTGGTGGTATTTTCCCTGCTTCCTACATTCGTCAATCAATCTACATATCCTTACACGATCAGTAAGGACTATCTTTATCAACTGACAGAAGACTGCTTCGGTGCGGAGATAGCCGCAATGCTGCCAGATTTATATGAACGTCAGGCAGACAGAGAAAGCAGCTACTATTCTTATTATGGCGGCGACTGGGGGGAGTATTTCCCAACCGATCAAAGTATAGATGACGTGGAATTTAATGGGAAAGAAGTTACGCTGAAAGGAAAGAGTTATTTTTCCGGATGGGATCACACTATACAGTCCAATGTAAATGATACCTATGGGTATGTCATGAAGCTGGAATACAACCCTTCAGGAGTTTACAGCAAGTTCAGATTTGTTTCTTATCAGGAATCATTCGAAGAACAGGTTAAGAATAATACCTGAATCGGTTTACGGGCTTGGTGTGGTACATATCCGCTCCATCTGAAACCGGAATAATGATTTATACAGCAAAAAACGGAAGTCATCCGACTTCCGTTTTTTTAATCCTGCGGAGGATGGGACTTGAACCCACACGTCCTACCGGACACAAGATCCTTAGTCTTGCCTGTCTGCCAATTTCAGCACCTCCGCGCAACAAATGGTATATTAGCACAGAGATTTATGTTTGGCAAGTGGAAAAATAAAATTTTTTTGATCTCATTGAATGAAATAGTAAATTCCATATTATGCGGAATTAAGTCTTACACTCTGATTCATATGTGTGTATTCTTAGACAGGTTTCTTATTCGCAGTAGAAAGAGAAAACCATGTCTAAAAAAATACAGACCAGTCAGAAACACATGAACCAAAATGACCGCGTTGTTATTGAGAAACGGTTGGACTTATCCGTATCTTTCAGAGCAATAGGTGCAGAGCTCGGCAAAGATCCTACCACTATTGCCAAGGAGGTGAAGAAGCACAGGGTCTTTCAGGAACACAACAAGTTCAATGAAAAACCTTACAGATGTGCTAACGCCAAGGATTGTCACAAGAAAAATGTA